>CAYNSL010000010.1:0-22038 GCA_964399755.1 uncultured Chitinophaga sp.
CGGGCGCGGAGATCGGCGGGGCTTTCGGCGGGGAAAAAGAAACCGGCGGCGGCCGTGAAAGCGGCAGTGATGCCTGGAAATTGTATATGCGGAGGCAGACGAATACGATCAATTACAGTCAGTCATTACCGTTAGCCCAGGGCATCAAATTTGACGTGTAAGAAAAACCCGGGCTGGCTATTTTAAAGTTCGGTATTGTAACAGCGGACTGTAAATGGAATTTCTGTATATTATAGTTTGAATTCAGGTAATCCACCATTAAACCACCACTATGTACCTGTTCAGATTTTTGCAGTTTTATCTTTTTTTTGCCGGGTTTCAGTTGGCTGCCCAGTCGCTGACGCCCCAACAAACATGGCATCTGTCAGATCCGGCCCAATCCGGGTTTTTCGGTATCAGCCTGGATAAAGCCTACGATTTCCTGCAATCCCAGCAACTAAAAAGCAAACCGGTAGTTATTGCCCTGATCGGGTCTGGTTTTGACCTATCGCATGAAGATTTAAATCAATCGGTCTGGAACAACCCGAAAGAAATACCCGGTAATGGCATTGACGACGACCACAACGGGTATATCGATGATGTACACGGATGGAATTTCCTGGGGGGCCTTGACGGTTCAAATGTAGTGGAAGATTCCTATGAAGCCGCCCGTGTATACCACAGCCTGAAGAACAAATGGGGCGGCAGGGGTTACGTAAGCATCGGGTCGCTTTCTCCGGAAGAAGCATTTGAATATAAAATGTGGCTGCGGGCAAAAGCAGAAGTGAAAGACAATGTCGATTTTTCAGAATTACCCGCCTACCGTACAATGTATGCTACATTCAGTTCGGGTGATTTATCCATACGGCAGGAACTGAAAAAGGAGGAATATACCTGTAAAGACATCAGGGATCATGTTTTTAAGGATTCAAAAGCGGAAAAAGCAAAAGACTTTCTTATTAAATTATGCAATGCCAATGTAAACGATGGCATCACTAACCTGGATATACTGGAGCAGTTAAAAAGAGATATCAAAAAAATGGAAATGGGAGAGTCGGCTCCACGTGACTTTCGGCGGGAAATTGTCAGGGACAATTATGATGATATTAACGACAGGCTTTTTGGCAATAACAATGTGTTTGTTGACAAAAACCTGGCCATCACCGGCACGCATGATTTCGGCATCATCGCCGGGTCCAGGATGAATGGAATAGGCATTAATGGCATCGCTGATAATGTAAAAGTCATGGCCATACGGGCTGTTCCGGATGGAGACGAGCATGATAAAGATATTGCACTGGCCATCCGGTATGCGGTTGACCAGGGAGCAAAGATTATTGGTTTCGGTTTTTGGAAAAACTATTCACCGGAAAAAAAGTGGGTGGATGATGCGGTAAGATATGCTGAAAGTAAAAACGTATTGTTGGTTCATGGGGCCGGTAATACGGGCCAGAACCTGGATACATTTTTTTCCTATCCTTCTCCGGTAATGCTTGATGGATCAAGAGTGAAGAACTGGATTACCGTAGGAGCCAGTGGTAAAACGCAAAAGGACGGAGGTCTTACCGCGTATTTTTCAAATCACAGCAAAAAAGAAGTGGATGTATTTGCTCCTGGCAGTGAAATATATTCGACCGTACCCACGGGAAACCAATACGGAGAACTGACTTCCTCTTCCGGCTCAGCCAGTATGGTAATGGGTATGGCCGCATTAATCCTCGGGTATTTCCCGTCCCTGAGTGCAGAACAGGTGAAAATGGTAATCGAAAGATCCGTCAAAATACCAGTTGAAAAAGTGAAATATCCAGGAACCGATTCTCTTGTCTATTTGTCTGACCTTTGCCGAACGGGCGGCATTGTAAACGCCTACGAAGCCGTAAAACTGGCCAAAATGGTCGCTGCCACCAACGAAGCGACCCTTGTGAAGAATGATATAAAAGAACCGCAGCGCGCCACTGAAAAAACAGATGGAGCCAAAATTACTGCAGCAGAAACCAGTATCGAACCCGGTAAGTATTACGCCCTGATCATCGGTGTTTCCAGTTATACCGATAACCGGCTGAACCTGGCCAATCCCCTGAAAGACGCAAAAAACCTAAGGGATATACTGGTTAGCCGTTACACCTTCCAGGACTCAACGACTTTTCTGATTCAAAATCCCACCCGGCAGGAAATTATGAACCAGTTGTACCGGCTCCGGAGGATTGCGGGTACCAGGGATAATGTACTGATCTTTTACGCAGGGCATGGATACTGGGATGAAGACGTGCAACAGGGTTACTGGTGGCCCAAAGACGCCACCCGTGATAATCCTTCCGTATGGCTATCCAACAGCGATCTGCGGGAACAGATCCGGGGCATCAAATGCGCCCATACCCTTTTGATCTCCGACGCCTGCTTTAGCGGAGGACTTTTCCGGACCAGGAATGCTGATGATCTCACCAAAGCGGCCCTGGACATACAATTACTGTATAAAATGCCTAGCCGAAGGGCCATGACCAGCGGCACCCTCACTGCAGTTCCTGACCGTTCGGCTTTCCTTGAATTCCTGACCAAACGCTTGCGCGAGAACCCCGACAAATTTCTGTCTGCCCAGCAATTATTTCAGAATATGCGGACGGCTATCATCAATAATTCTTCCGTAGTTCCCCAAGAAGGGGTGATCGCCGAATCAGGGGATGAAGGAGGCGATTTTATTTTTATCCTTCGAAACAAATGAAATAATACCCGGGAAGCCCATTCGATCAAGTTTAACAGCCTGTAATAAAATGGTAAATTAAGCGGGCAAGACGCTGAGCCGCAACCGCTAATCGGGCCCGATCGTCAATAAAAGCTTAAATCACCGGTTCCGGCTCTCAATATCTGTGTAAAAAGTATGAATGGTAATCAATATTTTTACGCCTTTATCAATTTTGCTGTATAAACCCCAATAAATGGATCGTCATATGAAACGTACCCCTGTTCTCGCGCTTGCTTTACTGATTTCCTCCCCGCTGTTTGCCCAGACCTCCATTAAGGAAGTCCCCAAAGGCTGGCATATGCTCGATAAGGGCGTTACCGGATTTTACGGGATCAGCGTGGATAAGGCCTATGAATTCGTCAAAACAAAAAAACTGAAAAGCAATACCGTGATCGTAGCCGTGATCGATTCGGGAATTGACACCCTGCACGAGGACCTGAAACCGGTGCTCTGGAAGAACCCGAAAGAGATCCCGGGGAATGGTATTGATGATGATAAGAACGGTTACGTGGATGATATTTACGGCTGGAATTTCCTCGGCGGCCGCGACGGTAAGAATGTAGAGCAGGATTCCTATGAAGCCGCCCGGGTGTATCATAAATTCAAAAGTAAATGGGCCGGTAAAGAAAATGTGAACGTGGAAAGCCTCTCTCCCGCCGATGCCTATGAATACCAGATGTGGATGCGGTCAAAAAATGAGATCGTGGGTGATGTAAACCCCCTCGAAGTGCTGCAATTGCGCCGGATGTCGAAAACCATGAAGGCAGGCGATTCGGTGATCCGCGCCGAAATTAAAAAAGACGAATATTCCTGCAAGGACCTGGCCACCTACAGCACGACCAATACCTCCGCGCAGCGGGTAAAAGAAATACTGCTGAATATCTGCAAAGGCAATGACAATGACGAAATCACCAACCAGCAAATACTCGACCAGCTGGAAGGCGACCTGAATAAAATGGAAGCATCCGAAGTGGCCCCCAGGAATTACCGCGACGAAATCGTGAAAGACAACTACGATGACTTCAACGACAAATTCTACGGCAATAACAACGTGATGGCCAGCAATAAATCGGCCCTTCACGGTACGCACGTGGCCGGTATCATCGGCGCGGCACGCAAGAACGGCGTGGGTATGGACGGTATCGCCGATAATGTAAAGATCATGATGCTCCGCGCCGTACCCGACGGGGATGAGCACGACAAGGATATCGCCCTCGCCATCCGTTACGCGGTGGATAATGGCGCACAGGTGATCAACATGAGTTTTGGTAAAAGCTATTCCCCCGAGAAAAAATGGGTGGACGAAGCCGTTCGTTACGCCGAAGCCAAAGGCGTTTTACTGGTGCATGCCGCAGGCAATGATGCCAAGAACCTCGACACTACCTATAATTTCCCTTCGCCCCAGTTGCTCGACGGCGGTCGCCCGACTAACTGGATCACGGTTGGCGCCAGCGGCGATCCCAATGCAGGCGGACTGACAGCCAGTTTCTCGAATTACGGCAAAAAAGAAGTGGATGTGTTTGCGCCCGGCGTCAGGATCTATTCAACAGTACCCGGCGGGAATACCTACCAGAACCTGCAGGGCACCAGCATGGCATCACCGGTAGTAGCGGGTCTCGCAGCCTTTATCATGGAATACTATCCCAATCTGTCGGCAGCCCAGGTAAAACAGGTGATTGAAAAGTCGGCTAAAAATCCCGGCATCAACGTGAAGAACCCCGGCGACGAATCCAAGGTCAATTTGAGTGAGCTCTGTCGTTCGGGCGGGATCATTAATGCCTATGAAGCGATCAAACTGGCATCCACGATGAAAGGCGAAAAAAAGCCCGCCGTCGTTAAACCGGCTACCACCGTTAAACCCAAACCGAAGAGCTAAACCCGGAAATATTTAATTTATACAAGGCCCCGGATCCCGGGGCTTTTTTTATAAACGGATTTCCGGGCCGGGTCTAATTTCTTAAGTTTGAAATTCAAAACTTTCCCGTTACACATAAATCAGTAAACCTAAATTCTGTATATGCCACGCCCCGATCTCGCCCGCGTTCCTGAATTCTACCATGGTTATATCAACCAGGTAAAAGAAGATGATTTAGCAGCAGCTTTCCGGAACCAGTCAGCCGAATTTGATAGTTTCTGGAAGAAAATACCCGCCGCTAAAGCCGGCTACCGCTATGCGGAAGGGAAATGGACCATCCGGGAGGTCCTGCAGCACATTATCGACGGCGAACGGATCTTTGCGTACCGCGCGCTTTGTATTGCCCGCAGGGACGCCACGCCCCTGCCCGGTTTCGACGAGAACAGTTATGCCGAATATTCAAAAGCGGAAAACCGCGACTGGAACGATCTGCTCGGGGAATGGGCGGCTGTACGCAGGTCCACCGAATACCTGTTCAATTCCTTTGACGAGGAGCAACTGGAAACGACCGGCACTGCCAGCGGGAAATCGAATTATGTACGCGCCTTTGGCTTTATTATCATCGGGCATATGAACCACCATGCCCGGATTGTAGCCGAAAGATATTTGTAACGGCTTCCCGTACCTGTTCTGATTCACACGGGTAATAAAAAAAGAACCCCTCAGCGAGGGGTTCATCAATATCATACAGAAAGTCTTTTAAAATGCTTTCTTAACCGGTTCGCCGTCTTTTCCCTTCACCAGGTTTTGCTGCCCGATCATATCATTCATCACTTTCATGGCCTGGTCGAGGTAAATATCCTTACGGAGACTCTTGATCCACTGCTCGAACCTTTCCTGTTTGGCTTTGTCATTGGCCCAGCGGTTTGTTTCGTTGGGCAGCGCGGACACGTCCACTTCGCCTTTCAGTTTGAGCAGGGTTTCCAGTTGCTTGACCGTGGTGCGGATCGCTTTCTGTTCTTCGCGGTATTTATCAATCTGGAGGGAATAATGTTTGTCATTTTGTTTGGACAACCATTCCGTGTTTTCACGGATCAGCTGGAAGGTATTATCATTTTCCAGCCGCTGCTGGCTGAGTTGCTGTATCGTCTTCAGGCTGTAACCCGGGTTCCAGTAGGTATAGGTCGCCTTGCTGATCTCATCCCAGGGCAGCGCATCCGGGTCGTCTTTCTCACGCACTTTCAGGTACTCCAGGTTATCGGGTAAAACGATATCCGAATAAACGCCTTTCAGCTGCGTGGAGCCGCCGTTGATGCGGTAAAATTTCTGCAGGGTGAGTTTGACGGTGCCGAGGTCGGAATTGGACATGGAAAAACCCGATTCGGAATCAAGCCCGATGTTCCGCTGTACGGTTCCTTTACCATAGGTTGACGTGCTGCCGATGATTACGCCGCGGTTATAATCCTGGATGGCGGCGGCAAAGATCTCGGAGGCAGATGCGCTGAATTCATTCACCATCACAGCCAGCGGGCCCGTATACAGTACATTACGGTCTTTGTCTTTCAGCACGCTGGCCTTGCTGTCGCGGTCCTTCACCTGCACGATCGGGCCCTCTTCGATAAACAGGCCGGCCATTTGCACCACATCGTATAAGGATCCGCCCCCGTTGTTGCGCAGGTCGATCACGATGCCATCCACTTTTTCCTCTTTCAGCTTGGTTACCTCCTTGGCTACATCAATATAGCTGCGGTTGCCGTTGGGGTGATCGAAATCCGCGTAGAATTCAGGGAGGTATATATAACCGATTCTGGAAGTTCCGTTCTTGACGATCGCGCTGCGGGCAAAGGTTTCGTCCTGTACGATTTCATCACGGATCAGGGAAACGGTTTTGAGAGCGCCATCCTGTTTTTTCAGGGTGAGCGTTACCCGGGTGCCTTTTTTGCCCCGGATGATCTTGACGGCATCCGTTACGATATAACCGGTGAGGTCAACGGGTTCCTGGTCGTCCTGCGCCACTTTTACGATGATATCTCCGGGCTGGATCTCGCCTGATTTCCAGGCGGGGCTGCCCGTGAGTACGCTGCTGACCTTGATATTGCCTTCGTCATATTGCAGCGAAGCGCCGATACCAAAGAAGCGTCCGCTCATCTCTTCATCGAAATATCTTTTATCTACCGGCGGGAAAAATTCGGAATGGGGATCCATCGTCGTGGTGATGGCATTGACAAATACGTTGAACTTGTCGTCGTCGCCGAATTTATGGCGGAAGCGGTCAAAGGTCCGGTCCATTAAGCGTTTCACCCTGTCGCGCGCGTCTTTTTCCAGCTCTTCGTCCGATTTAACCACGAAACCTTCCTTGCCTTTGTTCTTTTCGCGGGTATCGAGCAGGTCGGTATAACGTTCAAGCGTAAGGTATTTCAGTTTTTTCCGCCAGCGGTCACGGCGTTCCGCTTCGTTGGCGGCGAAATTGAGTTTGTCGCCATCCAGTTCCACGTCCTCGTTCACCGTAAAATTGAAAGGTTTGGAAAGGATATCGTTGTAGATTGCGGCGGCTTCTTCCATCCGCGTATTGAAGGTCTTGCCGGCGGTTAAAAAGAATTCCACCGGGGCGCCCTTGATCTCTTCATCGATACTTGTTTCATATTTCCGGAGGGCGTCCAGATCGGATTGGAGGTAAATATTTTTGTCGGGGTCCAGGTCGGACAGGTATTTCTTGAAGATCTTTTTCGAGAACGCGTCATTGATACTTTGCGGGCTGTAATGCGCGTTGGAAAGCATTTCTCCCACGAGTTTCAGGATCTCTTCGTATTTCGAAGGGGGATTCGTGTTACGGGTATTGGTCCCCATGGTCTTGAATGCCAAAAAGGAACCGGCCACCAGTATCATAATCAGCAACGGAAGTCTTTTCATATTCAAAAGGTATTTTAATGTACCGGACATAATCCAAAAATAACGCAAAAAGCCTGTTTTTCTTGTCTTTATGCGTATTTAACAATGGTTTTTGATGAATGGCTCAAAAAAAGCAGGGAATCTTTACGATCCACGTAAAGGGATGCCGGTTCCTTTTATTTTTCACAAGCGCTGTTTTTGCTTATTTTTGCCGCCCGAAAACCTTCTTTACCAGCCCGGAGCGGGTAAAATATGGTGGTTGTAGCTCAGTTGGTTAGAGCATCAGATTGTGGTTCTGAGGGTCGTGGGTTCGAGCCCCATCAGCCACCCGGAAGACCCCGTTTCAAAGAGACGGGGTCTCATTTTATAATCTTATTATGAATTACTGGCTATTACTGATACCTGTTATTTCCGCCTTTATCGGCTGGGTGACCAACTGGGTCGCCATCAAGATGCTTTTTCATCCACGCGAACCCAAAAAAATTCTCGGGATCACTTTTCACGGGATTTTTCCCAAGCGGCAGCAACAGTTTGCCGAAAAACTGGGCAGGATCGTTAGCAATGAATTTCTATCCTTCACCGATATAGAACAGAAGATAAGCGATCCCTCCAACCTGAAAAAGATCATGCCCCTCATTGAACAGAACGTGGATGATTTCCTGCGCGTGCGGCTCGGCAAGGAAATGCCGGTGATCAGTATGTTTATCGGTGATAAGACCATCGGTAAAATGAAGGGCGCGTTTATGAACGAGATCGAGTCCCTGTTTCCCGAAGTGATGAAACAGTTTGCGGGCAACCTGAAATCCGAACTCGACCTCGAACATATCGTGATCCGGAAAGTCTCCGCCTTTTCATCCGATAAACTGGAAGAGATGCTCTACCAGATCATGTCGAAGGAATTCCGTTTTGTGGAGCTGATCGGCGCCGTCATCGGGTTCATCATCGGGGTGGTGCAGGTGCTGATCACCTGGCTGACCACCTGATATTTTTCAACATCCCTGTATAACCCGAACTTTTTCCCCTGAAAACTGTCATTGACCTTTCATCAAGATGTCATGGGGTTGTCAGCAAGTTAGTGCCCCTTTAGCCGTCTAAATTTTGGATTTTAAATACGAAACATGTTACATATCAGAATAATGAGAAAAACGATTGTCCTTTTTGCCTCAATCTTAGTCAGTTACACAATTTTTGCCCAGCAACCGGGCGCTAACCGGACCGGCGCCGGAAGGCAGATGCCCACTGGTAATCTCTACGGCAAACTCGTGGAAGCCAATACCCAGAAACCCATTGAATACGCGTCGGTTCAATTGATCCAGAACAAATTCGATTCCGCCACCAAAAAAAGAAAGGACGTGGTAGTGGCGGGAATGATCACCAGGGCAAACGGTGAGTTCCTGCTGGAAAACGTACCGGCTTTCGGCCAGTTAAAGCTGAAAGTGACCGTGGTCGGGTTCAAACCTTATGAGCAACCGGTTTCATTCGATTTCAAACCCGGCGGCGATATGAGCGCGATGATGACGGCGCTTGACAAGGACCTCGGGAATATTAAGATCGATATCGCCGAGAAAGTGCTCGAGAATGTAACCGTTACGGCCACCAAACCCGGATTACAACTGGGTATCGACCGCAAAGTCTTTAATGTGGATAAAAACCTGGTATCCGCGGGCGGAACAGCCGTTGATATCATGCGCAACGTGCCTTCCATCAGCGTCGACCTCGACGGTAATGTGACCATGCGGAACAGTACTCCGCAGATTTTTGTGGATGGACGACCCACGACCATGACCCTCGATCAAATCCCCGCCGATGCCATCGAAAGCGTGGAGCTGATCACGAACCCTTCGGCCAAATTCGACGCTTCGGGCGGAACTGCGGGGATACTGAACGTGGTGCTGAAAAAAAATAAGAAAGTGGGCTACAGCGGAAGCGTACGCACCAATGTGGATTCCCGCGGCCGGATCGGCCTGGGCGGCGATATCAATATCAGGCAGGAAAAGATCAACTTCTTCCTGAGCGGCAATTACAACCAGCGCAAATCAATCAGTACGGGTACCACCGACCGGACGACATACGGCAGCCCGACCTCGGTGCTTCACCAGGATGACAACAGCACCATGCTGGGTAATTTCAGGTTTTTGCGCGGGGGCGTCGATTACCTGATCAATAACCGCAATACGCTCTCGGTAACCGGCAATCTTGTTCGCGGCACTTTTAAGCCCTACAGCAACAGCGATATGCTCACTACCCTGCTGAATACACCCGCCACTTCATCACTGGCCGACCGCAGTTCAAATTCAAAGAGCAATTTCCGGAACAACGGAACCATGATCAGCTATAAGCATAATTTTCCCAAAACCGGGCAGGAATGGACGGCCGATCTCAATTTCAACGCCAGCAAAAACAACAGCAGCAACTTTATCAAAACCGATTCGCTGGATTATAACAGCCACCTGCCATTGAAAACTTCTTCCCAGCGACAGGACGGGAAGGGTGAGAACCGGAATTTTGTATTCCAGACCGATTACACCAACCCGCTCAGCGAAAAATCCAAACTCGAAATGGGCGCCAGGGTATCGATCCGCAAAGTGGACAACCGGAATGATTTCTATATTGTTGACAACAACGGCGGCGCTATTTATATGCCTTCCCTGTCGGTCAATTATAAAAGCACCGATAAAGTATACGCCGCCTACACCACTTTTTCCAACCAGTTGAAGAATTTCGGGTACCAGCTGGGCCTGCGCGTGGAAAGTTCCGACTATGAAGGCCGGCTTCCCGACAAAAGCCAGGTCTTCAATATCAATTTCCCGGTGAGCCTTTTCCCCAGCGTATTCCTGAACCAGAAACTGAAAAACGACCAGGAACTGCAGCTGAATTACACCCGGAAGATCAACCGCCCCAATTTCTTCCAGTTGTATCCTTATACCGATTATTCCGATTCGCTCAATATTAACCGGGGTAACCCCGATCTGAAACCGGAGTTCACCAATTCGCTGGAACTCTCGTACCAGAAAACCTTTAAGAACCGCGATAATTTCATCGCCTCGGTTTATTACAAAAATACCAACGACCTGATCACGCGTTACCAGTTGAAGGAAATCAATACGGTCAGCGGGAAGGATCAGCTCGTGAACACTTATATCAATGCCAATTCGGGATTTGTAACCGGTCTGGAACTGATCTCTAAGAATAAAGTGGCCAAGTGGTGGGATATGACCACCAACCTGAACCTCTATACATCAAAGATCAAGATCAACGATCCTGCCCAGGCCCCGCAGGACCAACTGGCCAGCTGGTTCTTTAAACTGAATAATACATTTAAGCTGCCGAAGAACTTCACCCTGCAGTTGTCGGGCGATTATACTTCGAAAACCGTATTGCCTCCCGGCGGAAGCGGTGGCGGCGGCGGCGGCCGTGGCGGCGGAGGCGGTATGATGGGCGGTGGCGGCGGTATGTTCGGGCAACCGACTACTTCGCAGGGATATATCCGTCCCAATTATTCGGTTGACGCCGGTCTGAAATTCGAGTTCCTGAAAAACAAGGCCGCATCGCTGTCGCTAAATGTGAACGATATTTTCCGCACCCGCAGGCAAAGCATTTACTCGGAATCCGTCTATTTCACACAGGATGTATTCCGCCGCCGTGACCCGCAGGTTCTCCGGCTCAACTTCAGCTGGCGCTTTGGTAAGTTCGACGCCAACCTGTTCAAACGCAAGAACCAGAAAAACCAGGATAACGGGAACGATATGATGAATATGGGCGGACAATAACGCCGGCCCTGAACTTATGAAAAGGTTTTGTTTCGCGACAAAACCTTTTTTATTTCCGCGACCGTATCCCTGCTGTATAAAGAGGCGGCAATTCCGTTTCTTTGCGTGAACCGGGCAACATGGGCAAGCGCATTTACTTCACCGTTACCAACGACCTGATCTATGACCAGCGGATGGACCGTATCTGTCAATCCCTGGCAGCAGGCGGTTACGAAGTAACCCTGGTAGGAAGAAGATTGAGGGATTCATTGCCCCTTGAAGAAAAGAAATTCAGGCAAAAAAGGATCCGCTGCTGGTTCAACCGCGGAAAATTTTTTTACGCAGAATACAATATCCGTTTGTTCTTTTACCTGCTGTTCCGGAAAATGGACGCGATCTGCGCCATCGATCTGGATACGATCCTCCCGGTCTATTATCTTTCCCGTTTGAAAAGAATCCCCCGGATCTATGATGCGCACGAACTGTTTACGGGACTAAAAGAAGTGGCCACCCGGCCCGCGATACTGAAGGCATGGACCCGGATCGAGAAAAAAACGGTACCCCATTTCAGGTTAGGCTATACCGTTAGCGACAGCATCGCCGCGGAATTCAATAAGCGTTACGGCGTGCAATTCGAAACCATCCGGAATGTGCCGGTACTGCGGGAACCCGGCCCGGGAATGGCTCCGCCCGCGGAAAAATTCATCCTTTACCAGGGCGCGGTGAACGAAGCAAGGGCTTTTGAGCAGCTGATTCCCGCCATGCGCATGGTAAAAGCAAAGCTGCTGGTATGCGGCGACGGGAATTTTATGCCGCGTTTAAAGGAACTGATACGTGAAAACGGCGTGGAAGACAAAGTAGAACTGAAAGGCATGTTGCCCCCCGCCGGTCTCCGTAATATCGCGGCCGGGGCCTGGATGGGGATCGCGGTGGCAGAAAACACCGGGATCAACCAGTACCTGGCCCTTCCCAACAAATTTTTTGATTATATCCATGCCGGGCTTCCGCAGGTGACGATGAACTTCCCCGAATACATAAAGATCAACCAACAATATGAAGTGGCGGTGCTGATCGATAACCTCGACCCGGAATTCCTCGCCGGTACCCTGAACAATTTGCTCGAAGATATTGTTCTGCATGACAGGCTGAAGGCGAATTGCCTGCGGGCAAGGCAGGAATTGAACTGGCAGCAGGAGGAAAAAAAATTACTCGCATTTTATCAAACTGTCTTTAAAGGGTGAACCGCCATCTACATATCGTTTGCCTCGACGTACCCTGGCCGCCTGATTACGGCGGCGCGATCGACATGATGAACCGCATCACCCGGTTACACCAGGCCGGTATTGCCATTCACCTGCATTATTTCAGCTATAATGAACGGGGAAGACCGCCGGAACTGGAACGCTATTGCCGGGATATCCACGTGTATGAAAGGGGAAAACCCGGAAAGGGAATCGCCCGGGGTCTGCCCCATATCGTTGCATCGCGAATTAATGATGAACTGATAAATAACCTGCAACAGGATGACTACCCCATCCTGCTGGAGGGACTTCATTGCACCGGCATCCTGCCCCGGATAAACAGAAACGGTCGCCGTATCGTGGTGCGGATGCACAATGAGGAAAGCACTTATTACAAAGAACTGGCACGCGCCGAAAACTCGTGGCTGAAAAAATTGTATTTCCTCCGCGAAAGCCGGCTGATCGGGAAATATATGAAGCAATTGCCCGGGGAATGCATCTATGCCTGCGTATCGCAGGAAGATATCCATGTCCTGCACGACCAATACCATCTCCCTCAGGTGGAAAGCGTTCCCACTTTTCCCTCCTGGCAGCAGGTGAATGCGGAAGAAGGCGCCGGCACACTTTGTCTTTACCACGGTAACCTGTCCGTCCCCGAAAATGAAGAGGCGGCCACCTGGCTGCTCCGGAAAGTATTTTCAAGGATCCGCCTGCCCCTGGTCATTGCCGGTAAGAAACCATCCCGCCGGCTCCGTAAGATGGCGGAGCTCTGCCAGCATACCTGTCTCGTGGCCGACCCGACCGATTCCGAACTGAACGACCTGGTCCGGAAAGCGCAGATAAATGTGCTGCCCTGTTTTAACAGGCATATAACGGGCATCCGGTTAAAATTACTGCATGCGTTGTTTGAAGGAAGGCATTGCGTGGTCAACGAACCGATGGTGAAGGGAACCGGTTTGGAAGATGCCTGTCATATCGGGGCAAACGCGGCGGCATTCGCGTCGATCATTACGCAGTTATACCGGCAACCTTTTACGCCGGAGGAAATCGCGCTGCGCCGGCGATTGCTGGGCGATACATATGACAATGACAAAAATACGCGGCGGCTTATTCAATACTTATACTAGCGTTGTCGCTAACCCGGCCCCTTTCGGTGCGGATCATGCGCGCGGGGAATTTCTGCACCACGATATAATCGTGCGAGGCCATGATGACGGCCGTATTATAATCCTTGGAAATATGGATCAGCAGCTGCATGATCTCGTCGGAGGTTTCGGGATCAAGATTTCCCGTCGGCTCGTCGGCCAGGATCAGTTTGGGCGAGTTCAGCAGGGCGCGTGCGATATCAATTCTTTGCTGTTCCCCGCCGCTCAGTTCAAAAGGCATTTTAAATCCCTTTGATTTCAGTCCCACTTTGTCCAGCACATCCATGATCTTTTCATCCATCAGTTTGGTATCGGTCCAGCCCGTGGCGCGGAGTACGAATTTCAGGTTCTCATTCACATTCCGGTCGGTGAGCAGTTGAAATTCCTGGAAGACCACGCCGAGGTTGCGGCGCAGGTAAGGAACTTTTTTCCAATCGAGCCCCTTGAGGCTGAAACCCGCCACGACGCCCTCTCCTTCCCGGAGTTCCAGTTCGCCGTAAAGGGTTTTCAGGAGGCTTGACTTACCGGTTCCGGTTTTACCCACCAGGTACACGAATTCGCCCTTGTTAACGGTGAGGTTTACATCCTGCAGGATAAGATTTTCGCCCTGGTAAATATTAGCGTGGCGCAATTCAACGATGGGTTCTCCCATGGGGTAACTTGTTTGCTGCAAAATAAAGCAAAGAAGCCCGGAAAAGCGGAAAAATCTGGTTAAACTATTTTTTAAAAACTTCCTGCCGGGAGATGACTAATTCGATTAATATTTCAATTCTGCAGCGCCCCGGCGGATGATCAGTTCTTTTTTTTCTGATGCTTCAATAAAACCAATCACGCGGGCGTCCACCCCAAAACCTGCAGCGACGGAGATTATTTTTCCGGCCTCATTCCCCGATGTGTAGATTTCCATCCTGGTTCCCATATTAAAGACCTGGTACATCTCACGATCATCCGAACCGCTGGCCTGCCGGATCAGCTGGAAAATAACGGGTGGTTCAAACAGGTTGTCCTTGATGACACGGGTGCCATCGGGAACATATTTGAGACATTTGGTCTGCCCGCCCCCGCTGCAATGTATGAGTCCGTGAATGGCGTCAAAATGTTCCTGCAGCAATACTTTGATGACCGGGGCGTAGGTCCGGGTGGGGCTCAGCAGTAATTTCCCGATTTCAACCTGCCTGGTTTCGTTATTAAATGTATACTCCACATTGTCGGTTACCCGGTGCGGACCGATATAAACTACCTTTTCGTCCAGCGCGGTGTCATAACTTTCATGAAAACGTGCGCCATAAGTTTTATGGAGCAGGTCGTGCCGCGCGGAAGTAAGCCCGTTGCTCCCGATCCCGCTGTTATATTCCGTTTCATAGGAAGATTGCCCGAAACCCGCCAGTCCTACGATCACATCGCCGGGACTTATCCTTTCATTGGTGACCAGTTTTTGTTTGGGCCAGCGGGCCGTCATGGTCCCGTTCACGGCGATGGTCCGCACCACATCCCCCACATCGGCCGTTTCCCCGCCCATGAAACTGATGTTTACCCCGAATTCCTTCATCTTATCAAAAAAAGACTGGTGGCCATTGATCACTGCTTCCAGCACTTCGGCGGGGATCAGCCTTTTGTTCCGGTCGATCGTAGAAGAGAAAATAATCTGATCGTAAACACCGGTACAAAGCAGGTCATCCAGGTTCATCACAATGGCGTCCTGTGCAATCCCCTGCCAGACCGAAAGATCGCCCGTTTCTTTCCAGTATAAATAAGCCAGTATACTTTTCGTGCCCGCCCCGTCGGCATGCATCAGGTTTACGAAGTCGGGGTCGCCGCCGAGCATATCCGGATAAATCTTACAAAACGAACGCGGGTAGATTCCCGGGTCGAGTTTCCGGGTGGCGGCATGCACTTCTTCTTTCTGCGCGGAAACCCCGCGTTTGTCGTAAAGGCTCATAATGTATTACCGGCAAATCTACTGTTCAAATTTCAATGCCGGTTGTCAATTATCATTAGTTTTGCCAACTTATTATGCAGGTACACCGCGATATCGACCGGCTTCCGCCATTCCGGAACGCCGTCATCACCATCGGAACATTTGACGGCGTGCACATGGGACACCGCCAGGTTATCAACCGGCTGGCCGGCGCCGCCAAAGATGCGAAAGGGGAATCGGTGATCATCACCTTTCACCCGCATCCCCGCAAGATCGTTTCCTCCGCCATTCTCGGCATCCGGCTGATCAATACGCTGGATGAAAAAATTTCATTGCTCGACCAGCTGGGCATCGACCACCTGGTGGTGGTGCCTTTCACCGAAGCGTTTGCCAACCAGCCCGCGGAAGATTACCTGAAGAATTTCCTGGTCGACAGGTTTCACCCCCATACCATTATCATCGGATACGATCACCGTTTCGGCCGCGACCGGCTGGGGGATTACCGCCTGCTGGAAAAACACGCGCGGGAATTCAAATATGAACTGATGGAGATCCCCAAACACATACTCGAAAATATTTCCATCAGTTCCACCAATATCCGGGAAGCGATCCTGCACAGCGATATCGCCACGGCGAACAAGCTGCTGGGATATGATTTCTTTTTTTCGGGCCTGGTGGTGCATGGCGACAAACTGGGCCGTAAGCTGGGTTATCCCACCGCCAACCTGAAAATAACGGATGAGGAAAAGCTCATCCCCGGCAACGGCATTTACGCCGTGTATGCCGAAGTGGACGACACCCCGCAGCGCCTGAAGGGAATGATGAGCATCGGGTTCCGCCCCACGGTCGACGGCAAGAAAAGGGTGGCCGAGGTCAACCTCTTTGATTTCGACCGCGAGATCTACGGGCAGACCCTGAAAGTGTTTGTGCGGAAATACCTCCGTGAAGAGATCAAGTTCGACGGGCTGGAGGCGCTGGTAAAGCAGATCGACCAGGATAAGATCGACAGCCTGAAAGTATTGTCATAAAAAACGGTACCGCGTTTATACGGTACCGTTATTCACCGGGGAGTTGCTTAATATTTGATCTTGAATTCCAGCGATTCGGGGTTGTCAAAGAAATCGTCGATATCCGCCTTTACCGTCACCTTCATTTTATCCTCCGATAATTTGGCGTTCTTACCCTCCACCTTGCTGGCGGGACGGGGCAGTGTAATAATATAGGTGGTGTTGACCGGCAGTCCCATACCCGCGGCTTCCTTCAGCCCTTTCAGGTATTCATCGTTCTGCGCGCCCGCGTATTTGTCCTTGTTAAGCGAACGCTTGAGCTCTCCCTTCGAGGCATCCAGTTTATAGTAATCGTCAAAGGAGCTGATCTCCGGCATCGTATTGCCCATACCGCCCGCCAGGTCTCCGCCGGCTTTGTTTTTCATGATATTCCCCATGACTTTCGTGGCCAGTTTATTATAGGCGGGGATCTCTCCGGCGTCCGTGAAAGGGAAATTCGTTTTGGTCACGAATTGATCGTCCTTCATATTCATTTTTATATAGATGGTTCCCTTGCGGAGCATATCCCTTTCCTCCTTGCTGAGGTCGGGAATGCTGTCGGCCTGCAGCCCGAGTGACCAGCTGGTATCGATCTTCTGTTCGGAGAGCTTGTCCATATCGCCCCCTCCGCCCATTTGTTTGGCCAGCCCGATAACGGTGCTCAGGTCGTTGGTGGTAACCAGGGTGCCGCTCCCGTCCTCATTCAGGTTGATCTCTTCCGTGGTTTCAAAACAGCCTGTCAGCAGCAGCGAAGCCAGCAGGGGTAGTAAACGTAATTTTTTCATGCCGTTATGTTTTACATTAATTCAGTAGATGTAGCGGGTTTGTATTTCGTTGCTTTATCCCTTCCCGGGGGCCAGCAAAGAAAAGGAATTTTGACATGATGACCGCATAACCCCACCCCCGATCAGGCGATGATCTTCACCACCAGTTCCCGCATCAGGGAGGCGTCTTCCGTGCCGCCGTCGCCTACCCCCACGCTTTTCAGGTTATACTGATGCAGGAGCAGGAGGGCTTTCTCCGTACCCGGATAACCGTATAGCCGGGCGGCCTGCATATATTCTTTGATGAAATAGGGTTGCACCCCGATAACCGCGGCGACCGTTTTTTCATCATTGGTGCCGGCGCCGAAAACCATGAAGACCTTGCTGAAAAAATTATAAAGGGAGGGCAGGATCATCTGGATCGGGCCGGCTTTGGGATTGGCCTCGAAATAACTGATGATACGGATGCAGCGGGCCAGGTCCTTTGCCGATAGGGCGGAATGCAATTCAAAGATGTTATATTCTTTGCTGACGCCGATATAAATTTCGATATCCTCTTCGGTGATGGCCGTTCTTTTACCAAGGTTCACCGATAATTTATCGATCTCATTGACGATACGGCTCAGGTCGTTCCCGATATGATCCACCAGCAGGGCCAGTCCACGGGGTGAAATAGTCAAACCTTTTGATCGCAATAATTGCTGGGTCCACTCGGGCAGTTCCTTATCATACAATTTTTTGGTAGACAGCAGCACCCCTTTTTCTTTCACCAGTTTGGTGAATTTTTTACGGGCATCCAGTTTCTTGTCTTTATACGACACGACGAAAACGGTGGAAGGCAGCGGGTTTTCGATATAAGATTCCAGTTTTTCGAGGTCGCGCATCTGCTGGGCTTCCTTTAAGAGCACCACCTGGCGTTCGGCGAACATCGGGTAGCGGCGGCAGGCATTGATGATCTCGGCCCAGTTGGCGTCTTTCCCGTAAAAAACGGAGAGGTTAAAAGAAGCTTCGTTTTCCGGTAAAAGATGGTGTTCCGCGTAGTCGACGGCCTTATCGATAAAATATTCCTCTTCCCCTTCCAGCCAGTAGAGCGGTTTGAACTGTTTGTTCTTCCAGTCGGAAATTATCTTTTCCACACTCATAAGCCGCTAAGATACAGGCTTTCAGAATCGGCCCATCCAAAAAATAACAGGGGTGAATAAATTCCGGGAACGGTTCTGGCACGGTTTTAGAAATTTTGTGTACCGGTATGTTAAATGGGGGTTCCCGGACGTTTTTTAACAGGTTATAGACGACCGGAAATTTAAAGGTCAGCTAACTTGCGGCCGTTTAAGCCCCAATAACATTCATCCTATTAAAGAATATTAAAATAACGTTGTATGACTAACACCAATTATCCCTCGGCAAGCACACCCACCCCCGCTCCCGCTTCTAAAGGAAAAAATACCAAGAACATCATTATCGGCGTACTGGCCGCCGGCCTGCTCGGTACCTGGGGTTTTCTTTTATACGACAGGACCAAATCGGGCGAAAAGATCGCGCAGCAGCAAACGCAGATCAACACCCTGGATTCCGCAAAGACCGAAGTGCAGCGTGAATTCGACAATGCGCTGGCACGCCTGGATTCCGTAACGGGTTCCAACAATAATTTACAGGGCCAGCTGGCCGATCGCCAGAAAGAGATCGACGCCAAAAAAGCCGAGATCCGCAAGATCCTGAACGACAAGAAAGCCACGCAGAGTGAACTGGCGCGGGCCAAGACGATGATCAGGGACCTGAATGATAAAATCAGCGGGCTTGAAGCGGAAGTGGTCAGGCTGACCGGTGAAAACAATGAACTCACCGCCGCCAATACCACCCTGAAACAGGAAAAAACTGACCTCGAGCAGAACCTGCAGAATACGACTACTGAAAAAGAAGCACTGGCCAAAACCGTCGACATCGCTTCCACGTTCTCGGCTTCCAATATCCAGGTAATACCTGTAAATGAAAAAAAGAGCGGAAAGGAAAAGAACACCACAACCGCCAAGCGCGTCGACAAACTGGTCGTTTCATTCGATGTGGAGAACCGCATCGCCAAATCGGGAGCCGCTGATATGTACCTCATCGTTACCGCGCCCGATGGTAAAGTGATCGCCAACCCGGCCATGGGATCCAGCGTACTCAGCACCCGCGCTGATGGTGAAAAACCCTTTACGACCAAAGTATCGGTTGATTATGTGCAGGGACAACGTAAAAACGTACAGTATCCCATCCGCAACAGCGATTTCAGCACCGGCGACTATAAAATTGAAATTTATCATAATGGCTTCAAGATCGGCGAAGGCGTGAGAAGCCTTAAAAAAGGTGGTTTATTCGGTTAAAAGCAGTTAACTCCTGCTGAAAACCGTCCCTCCCGGGACGGTTTTTTTATTTGTCAGGGCCTGGATTCCCGGGTAATCCTGTGGTTAACCACATCTTTTGCACAATAGGGCCGTATCCCCGGGCGCGGCACAAATATGGCTGGGCATTACATTAATTTTGAAGGAAGCAAACTTACTACCCCCATGTTAAACCTTAACCTGCGACGGCTCGTGCTGCCGGCTATTGCGCTATCCGTATGCTATTCCCTGTCCGCGCAGAATACATTAAAACCCAAATACAGTAATTCCACGATCTACACCGGAATTGAAGTGGGTTCCAAGGGTGTAAAGATGAGCGTGATCGAGATCGGTAAAAACGCGCAGAGCAGCGGCGCATTCAATATCCTGAAAGATACTTCCGTTAATACCGATTTTATTTCCTTTACCGAACCTACATTTTCGGCTACCCTGTATGGTTTGTACGGGCTGTATTCAAAAGCACTGAAGGATTACAAGATACCCGCGAAACGCATTTTTACTGTCATCAGCAGCGGGGTGAAAATGCAGGCCGAAAAAGATAACAAGATGAACTGGGTGCAGAACCTCGTGGATTCCTTCCGGCTGCTGACCAACGAACCCGACCGCAAAGTGGAACTGGTGGATGTAAATATGGAAGCCCGTCTTTCGCACCTGGGGATCGTGCCGGAATCGCGCCGCTTCACCACTTTCCTGATCGATATCGGCAGCGGCAATACCAAGGGAGGCTTTTTCCCGTACGGCAACACCACGGATTTCCGGCTCTTCCAGCTGAACTGGGGCACCAAGAGCACCGCCAACGCCACCGACAAACGCTGTGAAGATGATAAAAGCCTCGCCAATTTCAACAAGCAATTGTACCGCGTACTGGCCGGGGCCGAAAATTCGGAAATTATTTACGCGGTAAATGCCAGCGGCGCCTACCCGCTTAGCGACAATATCGCCATCAGCGGCGGGATCGCCTGGGCGGTGGCCACCCTCACCCATCCCGAACTGATCGACAACCCCGTGGTTTCCGTTAGTTTTGATGAGATCCGAAAATTTTATGATAAGCTGTATGAAAACTATGACGCCCTCACCCCCGCTTTCCTGGCGGGAAATATAAACCGTGCGGCCGAAAAGGAATTGGTCACCGCCGAAGTAACCCGCGTGCAGAAAGTGTTCGACCAGAAATCTATGCTGGCAGGCACCGGTCTCCTGCTGCGGATCATGCGGCAGTTCGCTTCCGCTTTCGATACCAAGGCATTTTACCTGGTCAAGAACGGACAGGTAGGCTGGGTCTCGGCCTATGTAGACCAGACCATTTCCAGGTGAGGCGCCCGACTTTTCCACAATGTGCAGTTTTTTTAATCGTGGCCAGATGCCAATTACTTAGATTGGGAAAGTGAAAGATACCCGTTCATTGCTGCTGATGATGTTATCCGTGGGGCTGGTAGGCACCTGGACTTATCATTTATACGATAAAACGCGTTACAGCCGTCTCCGGAACAACATCTATATCAAAGATTCGGTGGCCGTCGCGCAGGGGATACAGGATTCACTCCAGAAATTTTATTCTTTAACGATCAGCGACCTGGACACCCGGCTGGATTCGACGCGCACGCATGCGGGCGAACTGAAAAGCCAGCTTAATGAGAAACTATCCGAGATCTACCGTTTGCGTATAGAAATCGCGGGCATCCTTAAAAAGAACAACCTGAAAAAGGAAGACCTCGACCAGGCCCGCCGCAAAGCGGCCGAGCTCCAGCTGCTGGTGGCCGACCTGCAAAGCCGTAACAGCAGCATCGAAGAAGAAAAAACACAGATCGCCGCGGTGCTGGATAAAGTGACCCTGCAGGTGAAAGACCTTGAAACCGTAAACCAGCAACTCGACCAGCAGAATAAATCGCTGACGGAAAAAATCAGCCTCGCCTCCGCGTTTGTGGCTTCTGAAATAAAGCTGACCCCGGTGGCGGTGAAAAACGACAAAGAGCAGGAAACAACGGTGGCGAAAAAGACGTCCAAACTGGTCGTTTCCTTTACCGTCCAGAACAATATCGCCGACTACGAGAATGCCGAAGTATACGTGGTCATCACACAGCCCGACGGCAGCCTGCTGAACACCGATGTCTGGGAATCCTCATCCACGATCGACACCCGGAACGCGGGAAAGATCCGGTATACACGCAAGATCAGGTTCGAATACCAGAAGGGGGAAATTAAAAGACTGCTCTTCTCGCTGAACGCCGACGAATACCAGAAAGGCGCATATACATTACAGTTATACCAGAACGGTTACCTGATCGGCCAGGCTTCGAAGGTGCTGGGGTGAAGAGGAAGTATATAGAGTATATA
>CAYNSL010000010.1:22138-33353 GCA_964399755.1 uncultured Chitinophaga sp.
AGTATATAGAGTTTAAAAAGTTTGGTTGGATGGATGGTTGCTAATGCAGCTTATTGTTTATACTTTATGGTTTGTAGTTGGGCTTGATCTGTGGCAGCCGTTTTGGTGTTTATAAAAAAAGCCTCCCGGAGGAGGCCTTTGTACTTAAACCCAATCAGGTTATCAGTTCAGGTTAAACCCGTAGCTGATATAATAAAGACCGCCAACGGCAGGACTGCCGAAGCCGGTACGGTAGTAATTGTTACCCAGGTTGGTGCCGCCCACGCGGAAGGTGCTCTTGGTTCCCTGCGGACGATAAGATACCTGCGCGTCCCACCAGCCGAAATAAGGCAGCGTACCGGATACGAATGTGCCTTCGTAGTAGTTGTTATCCTGCCATTTGAATACCACGTTGAAACCGATATTGTGGCAAACGTTCTCGTTGCGCAATCCGATATTGTAGCGGTAACGCGGGGCATTGAAGAAAGTAACTTCCCCGGCCGGTACATTGTTCAGTTCATCGGAGAACACGTTCCCGTAAACCGTATAATTTTTCAGGAACTGGTATTCCAGGCCGATGCCCCAGCCGGTAGACTTGATCTTGTTGGCCGAATTCTGCGTATAGGACAGGTTGGTGCTGCTGTAGGGGGAATACAATTCGAATTTATATCCCACTTTGGCCTGCGCCACGGCGGCGTTCACCAGGAAATCCTGGTAACGGCTGTAATAGAAATAAGCGTCGATCAGGAGTTTCTTCGCGATCACGCCTTTGTAACCCACTTCATAGGAATATACTTTTTCAGGACGCACTTTGTTAAACGTGGCCACCACGAGGCGGTTCGAATCGGCCAGTGTGCCGGCGCGGTACGAAAGTACACTGGCTGCAGTATACCCTTGCTGGGCCACCGTGTTCAATTTATAATAGCTCTGGAATTCCGGCAGGCAGCCCATCAGCACGCCCGAACCCGTAACCAGGCTGATATACTGGTTCTGGTTGGAGGGGAAACGATAAGCCGACTGGTAAGAAAGACGGAGGAAATTATCCTTGAAAAGCTTGACGACACCGGTGAACCTCGGCGTAAAGCGTCCGTCGAAATTGGTTTGTTTATCGTAGCGACCCGAAGCGGTTACGGTAAACCGGTCTTTCAGGAATGATTTCTTCAACTGGATATAAGCGCCGTATTCATTCAGCAGGATGCGCTGTGCGGTATCGGCAAAGATGGTGCCCTGTGAATTCATCACCCATTGTTTCCAGCTTACACCCCCGATCACATCCACATAATTCGAGAATTTAAAGATCTCCGAGAAATTAGCCTGTGCTTCCACGGCATAGAGGTCGGATTTATCGAGGAACAGCGCGCCGCCCTTCCGGATCGGTGTCTTCCTTAAAATAGCTACAATGGAATCATATGCGTAGGTTCCGGGAATATAACGTCCCACATCGGCCGTAGACCTTGCCGTGCTGTGCAGGGTGGCGTCACTTACATTACCCGCATTGCCGCGGCGTCCTTCCGAGAACACGGTGATATAAGTGGGGAACCAAACCGAACTGGGCCGGTACGTTTCATTCAGGAAGGCGCCCAATGCGGTGGCATTGTATGATTCACCTGCATTTTCCTGGGTGGTGTAAGCGCGGAAGAAATAATTCTTGTGTTTGACTTCAAATTTATGCTGCGCCATTTTCAGGTTACGCAGGGAATAACGGTCGGCCCCGGTGTAAACCGTGGTGCCGGTACCGAAATAAGTCGACAGGGAAGCTTCGAGCCGGTCGTTGATCTTGTAATGAACGGCAGCGGTTGCTTTTACATTCAGCGTGTTGTAATCAACCAGGTTTTCTTCATTGTACCCGGTGCGTGAAATAACGGCTTTATTGAAATACCCGTTTTTATAACCGTTATAGAACGGGAACATGTTGTCGATGTTGGGTTTTACTGCCGGGTTGTTGATAAAGGCCAGCACGGGCGCCGGGAAGAAGGGGAAAGTGTAAAACCCGTCACGCTGCGTATTGGTGGGATAAATGGGATTCCCGATTGCCCCGTAATAGGTATTCAGGAGGCTCACCACATCGATCGCACCTCCGCTGGCGGACAGCAGGGACCGGCGGGTGGCATCCTGCACATAATAAGAGAAGCCTGCCATATCTGCGCTGGTCTCATCACCATAAACATTGATACCGTTAAACCCGGGATCGTTCTGGCGGTTGCCGCCCACTACTTTGCTCAGGATACCGATCTGTTGCTTGTTGCGATAGTCTTCTGCTTCCCAGTCCTGCCCCTTCACCAGTTGCATGGCGATCTTTACGCCTAATTTGTTTTTAAAGGCTTTTGCCCAGCGGAAGGCCCAGTCGTAATAGGGAGAAGCATTACGCTGCTTGCCATCCACGTGCATGATGCCCTGCTTGATATTATAGCTTAAATCCTGGTATTTGTAAGGATCCTTTGTCGTGATCAGTACGGTACCGTTCATACCGCCCGAACCATAGAGCGCGGAGGAGGCGCCGGCCAGTACTTCCACGTTATCTACATCGAGATCGGTGGGGCCGAGTACGCTGCCCACGGAAAAATTCAGACCCGGGGCCTGGTTATCCATACCATCGATCAGCTGGTTAAGGCGAAGGTTACCGCTGGATACAAAACCGCGGGTGGTGATCGTGCGGAAAGTGAGGCTGGCCGTATGTACGTCCACCCCTTTCAGGTTACCGATCGCTTCGTAATAGTTGGGAGCGGCAACATTGCGCAGCGCCCGGCTGCTCAGGCGTTCTACCGTAACCGGCGCCTGGAGAATACGCTCCGGTACGCGGTTGGCGGCTACGACTACTTCCTGTCCGAGTGTAGCATTGATCTTAAAACTTACTTCCACAGGTTTTGCGGCATCAGAAACCGTTACTTCCTGTGTTTCGAACCCGATGGAACTGAAGACCAGTACGACGGGGAGTTTACTGACTCTTAGCGTAAATGCACCGTCAGAATTGGTATAGGTCTTCGTATCAGTACCTTTTACAGAAACCGTAACCGAGGGGACTAATTCTTTGCTGGTTTCATTTTTAACAGTACCGGTGATGGTAACAGATTGGGCATTAGCCATAAGGGTAAATAGGCAAGCCATCATCCAGGCACCCAAAAAGCGGTAGCTTTTTCTCATAAAAAGTGAGTTTTAGTTTTGGAATTTGACGGAAAAATAAGCATTGTAAACTTTTTCTAAAAATTTAATTTTTAAGGGGAAAGGATAAAATGTTGAAATCTTGGAAGGCCTCCTATTGGCCGGTTTTTAGGCCCTTCTTACTTTCGGAACATGACCCCTTTTTCCTTCCCGCACCAAACCGCATTTTACCGGGGTAAGGTCAGGGATGTTTATACCGTTTCAGGTAAATGGCTGGTTATGATAGCCAGCGACCGGATTTCGGCCTTTGATGTGATTTTGCCCCGTCCTATCCCCTTCAAAGGCCAGGTGCTGAACCAGATTGCCGCCTACATGCTGGAAAAAACCAGGGATATCTGTCCCAACTGGTTGATCGATGTGCCCGCACCCCAGGTTTCCATAGGCCGCAAATGCATCCCTTTCCGCATTGAAATGGTGGTGCGTGGAAACCTGGTCGGCCATGCCTGGCGCACTTATGCCGCCGGCGGCAGGGAATTATGCGGAGCGAAAATGCCCGAAGGACTGAAAGAAAACGATTATTTCCCGCAGCCCATCATCACGCCCTCCACCAAGGCCGAAACCGGGCATGATGAAGATATTTCACCGCAGGGCATCCTTGAAAAAGGGCTTTGCAGTCCCGCCGAATGGGAAAAACTGAGCCAATATGCGTTAGCGCTTTTCGAAAGGGGAAAGCAGATTGCCGGGTCCAGGGATTTGATACTCGCTGATACGAAATACGAATTCGGGAAACTGGGCGAAGAGATTTACCTGATGGACGAAGTGCATACACCCGACAGCTCCCGGTATTTTTATGCAGGGGGATTTGAAGAAAGACAATCAAGGGGCGAACGACAGCCCCAGCTCAGCAAGGAATTTGTGAGGGAATGGCTGATCGCGAACGATTTTATGGGAAAGGAAGGTCAGCGTGTCCCGGAAATGAGCGACGAATGGGTGGAATCCATCTCGCAACGCTATATCCAACTTTATGAAAAAGTGATCGGTGAAGATTTCAGGCCCGAAAAAATTGAAGGGAAGGAATTATTTGAACGCATAGTAAATGCCTTGCAAAAACTGAGAGATTGAATAAGATTTTATTTATCGGCGCCACCGGCATGCTGGGCAAACCCGTGGCCCGTGAACTGATCAGCGCGGGATTCGAGCTGGCGCTCCTGGCCCGTAATCCGGAAAAAGCGGGGGCGATATTCCCCGAAGCAAGAATTGTGCAGGGAGATGTTTTCCAACCCGAATCATTGATTACCGCCATGCAGGGCGCCGATATCGTGTATTGCAACCTGTCGGTACTGCCTTCTGCCCGCGAAAAAGACCCGCAAACCGAAAGGGAGGGCATGGATCATATCATTGCTGCCGCCCGGCAGTCGGGAATCAAGCGCATCGGCTACCTCTCATCGCTGGTACATAAATATGAAGGCATGAACGGCTTTCGCTGGTGGTCATTCCGGATAAAAAGCAGGGCCGTTGAAAAAATAAGGTCATCCGGTATTCCCTTCAGTATTTTTTACCCCTCCACTTTTATGGAATGTTATCCCTTCCAGATGCTCAGGGGTAAAAAGATAGCCCTGCTGGGACATTCCGAATATCCGATGTGGTTCATCGCCGGTTCCGATTACGGCAGGCAGGTGGCCGCCGCTTTTCGTTTACCCGGCGCCGAAAGCAAAGAATATGTAGTCCAGGGTCCCGACCCTTACACTTTCGACCAGGGCGCAAAAGTTTTCATCGAAAATTACGGGAAAGCAAGGCTGGGAACGATACGGGCTCCGCTCGGGATCATGAAATTCCTGGGCAGGTTCAACCAGACCTACAATTATGCCTGGCATATCTGTGAAGCCCTGAACAAATACCCGGAGCGGTTTGAAGCCGGAGAAACCTGGCGGGAACTGGGCAAACCCGTAATCACCCTCGCCGGGTACGCCCGGAACCTGTAAATAAAAAGGTCATCGCATTACCCGAACGCGATGACCTGAACCTTTCTTCAGGATATTATTTTATCTTATTTCACAGGTTTCTGAATCTGCGTGGAAGTTTTGAACACCCTTTGCTCGCCTTTTGCCTTACCCAGCGGGCAATAATAATCCAGGGCATCCTGCGCTTCCGAATACGTAAGCCAGTAGTCGGTTACCGTACCCGAGATCACATAACCGGTCGTGCGGTTATAAATATCGCGCGTGCCGCGGCTGCTGAAATTGCCATAGACCACGCTTCCTTCATACGGTTTATTGCCGGCATAGGCCTGTATGATCGTGTAACCGTAATAGGTTTCGACCACATAATAACTGCAGTAGCTGTCGCTGTACACCACTTCGCCCCTTTCCTTGGAAAGCCAGTAGCTTTCATCGAACCCGATGTTGACGTTCTTCACGCAACCGTTCAGGAATACGGCGGCGGTGAGCAGTACCGCGGACAGTGTAAATATTCTTTTCATAGTTGTTGTTTTTGTCGCCCGGTTTCCCGGGCGGGTGAATGACTGATTGTTGTCGTACTACCTGTAATAAGATTGTGCCAGATCAGTCATTCGTTGATTCAGGTTTTGTTAAAATCATCTGAAAGGGGGATATTCACTTTTCAAAAAAAGCGAATGCGGAATTTGTTACTCGCTTTGCTGTCTTTAACTTTTTCTTGCGCAAGCGCGCAGGAATATTATTTTTTCGTGGGCACCTACGACTCGCCCAAAAGTGAAGGCATCTATGTGTTTGCTTTCAACACGGCAACAGGAACCGCCCGGGAGATCAGTCATGTAAAAACTTCCAACCCCTCCTTTCTGGCCGTATCACCCGATCAGCGGTATGTGTATGCGGTGCATGAAGCGGCGCCGCAGGATGGCAGGGGCGGCGATATCGCTTCCTTCGCATTTAACAGGATTGACGGCAGCCTGCGCTTTATCAGCCGTCAGCTTTCGGGCGGGGATCATCCCTGTCATGTGGAGACAGATAAAACGGGCCGGTGGTTGTTTGCTTCCAATTACAGCAGCGGCAGTTTATCCGTATTGCCTGTTGCTGCAGACGGCAGCCTGGGTCCGCCCCAAACGATCCGGCATACGGGTTCGGGCAAACACCCGCAGCGGCAAAAAGGCCCGCACGTGCATGGCGCCGTCATCGCGCCGGATAACCGGCACCTGTTTGTAACCGACCTTGGTATTGATAAAGTGATGATCTATTCCTTTGATGCAGGAAACGGTTCCTTAAAAGCATCGGCTCCGCCCTTCGCGGCTTCCGAACCGGGATCGGGTCCGCGGCTCCTGACCTTTCACCCCAATAATAAATTCGCGTATGTTATTGAAGAACTGTCCGGCACCGTAACGGTATACCGGTACAAAAAAGGGCGGCTCATCAAACGTCAGCGCGTGAGCACCATGGTTCCCGGCGACACGCTCCCGGCCCAAAGCGGGGATATCCATGTTTCGCCCGACGGGAAATTCCTCTACGCCTCCAACCGCGGAGAAGTGAATTCGATCGCCGTGTTCCGGGTCGGCCGGGGAAACGGTAAACTGCAGCCGGCCGGACACCCCTCCACCCTCGGAAGAACACCCCGCAATTTCAGTATAGACCCGACAGGCCGTTACCTGCTCTGTGAAAACCAGAACAGCGATGAGATCGTGATATTCAAACGGGACATTCCGACCGGCTTACTAACGGATACGGGTAACCGAATTCAGGTGGGAAAACCGGTCTGCATCAAATGGGCGGGTGAGCGCTGATCAGGGGTTCCGGATCGACCGGGCCCTTGACTTGTTAAAAACGTTCCGGCCCTTGTCGACACCGCTCCTCCTCTTTTTTTGTTCGTCGGCGGGCAGGTGAATAAAATCCAGGCATTCCCGGCTGCAGCAGCCTTCCATTTTCCGGCGGCAGGCTTCGCACTGGATAAACAGCAGGTGACAGGCGTCGCTGGCGCAGTTCACATGTGTATCGGCCGGTTGGCCGCACTGGTGGCAGCGGGCGATGACCTCCTCCGTTACCCGCTCACCCAGCCGCTGGTCGAATACGAAATTCTTACCCCGGAATTTATTGACCAGCCCTTTTTCTTTTACCTGGTTCACATAATGGATGATGCCGCCTTCGAGGTGAAACACATTTTTGAAGCCCCGGTGCAGCATATAGGCGGATGCTTTTTCGCAGCGGATCCCGCCCGTGCAATACATGATGATGTTTTTGTCTTTATCCGCCTTCATCATATCCACGGCCATGGGCAACTGCTCGCGAAAGGTATCGCTGGGCACTTCGATAGCGTTTTCAAAATGACCCACTTCAAATTCATAGTGGTTGCGCATATCGATCACCACGGTACCCGGCTCCGCGCTCAGCCGGTTGAAGGCTTCGGCGTCGACATATTTTCCCCGGTTGGCCATATCGAATGCGGGGTCCGTGATCCCGTCGGCCACGATTTGTTTCCGCACTTTAATATCGAGTACGTAAAAAGATTTACCGTCGTCGTCCACGGCCACATTCAGCCGCAGCCCGTTCAGGGGCCCGATGGAATAGAGATAGGAACGGAATTCTTCAAAACCCGCGACGGGCACGCTCACCTGCGCATTGATACCTTCCCGGGCCAGGTAGATCCGGCCCATCACATCCAGTTTTTTCAACGCTTTGTACAGTTCGTCCCGGAATGATTTCGGGTCATCGATGGGGAAATAACAATAAAAGGAAACTGTTTTCCTTGCTGTAGGGTCCGCCAGTATACGTGCTTTCAGCTCCCGGCGGGAGATACGGTTATGCAATGATGCCATGCTGTTTGAATTTTAATCCGGTTAAGAACCCAATCGCAGGTTGGGCAAAATTCTTAAAACGATGCAAAGATAAATGAAAGAGAAAAGTCGGACAGATAAAAGTGAAGGAGATTGTTAGCCGCAATTTTTTATCGCCTGCTGTATAAAGTATACTGTGTATTGTTTACTGTTTACTGTTTACTGTTTACTGTCTACTGTCTACTGTTGATTGTAGACTGAGTACTGTCTGCTGCTTACGGCCAGTCATCCCCCCTTCCTCCCCCGAATATCCTGAGCCCGATGCGGATGCCGTTCTGCCAGGCCCGGCCCCTGAGGAATGACTGTACAAAATCAACCCGCAGTTGTTTGAAGATATTGTCGATACCGGCAAAAAGCTCATAATAATTCTTCGATCCGTTGATATAAAACCCGTTTAGCCCGGTAACGAGATAAACATTCAGCCTTTTGACACCCGGGATCTTATTGGTAAGAAACCCGTTAAAATTATGTTCGATATGCGCTATCGAATAAAACCGGGCCGTATTGCTGAACTGGTAGATGGGGAGTAATTGGAAACTGTTCAGGTACTCCGTAGCGAATGTCGAAATATTCCCGTTAAAATGATTGTAATCAGGTGTCTGCACATGACCGGTATCCAGGAAACCGCCGATGCTCAGCCGGTAACGGAAACGGCCATACAGGTGAAAATTGATATTATCGCTGATCCCCAGCCTCCACTTACTGAATGACACATCGCTGCCCCAGATATGCCGGAATCCCTGCATATACTGAAGATTAAAGACCGGGAACCGGGAGCCGATATTCATTTTACGGTCGGGCAATTCCACATAACGGGTGCCGGGTTGCCAGCGCAGGCCAGCCAGTATAAAAAAAGCCTGGTGCTTCCTGATATTCGCGTTCATCAGTTCTGAGGGATAATTCGGGGTGTATTCCCTGCCGGCCTTGTTCCGCCAGGTAAAATCTGTGGTGTTTTCCAGCGGGCGGCGGTCCTGCCACTGAAAGGCCAGGGTGATACCAAAACCCTCCCCGATGCCTTTACGAAAACTTCCGCGCAGGTAGGTTGCTTCGTAGCTTTTGATCCTGTTCTCTTCGCTCAGCAAACAGGACAATGTATTTCCCCTTTCCCCGATCGGGCTGTTATTGTTGAACTGGAAGACCCGGGTTCCGCCGGAAAGCCGGAATGATGAGGCATATTTCTTCCCGAAAACATAATGGGCGGTGAGGTTGCTGTTGAAATGCCTGTTTGAAAACCCATAACGGACATTCGCGGTCAGCGCAATACTTCTCCTTCCGGCTGAATTGGAATCGAGGCGTTTCGACCAGGTCATGGATGGTTGCAGCACCCATCCCTCAGCCGGGTTGAACGCAATTTCTTCGATCAGTGGAGATATACTGAATGAAACCCTCTTCCTGCTGGTAACAAAGGTTTGCCCGAACAGGATAAATTTCGGGAGACTGGTTTTATTCCTGATGCGGTCCAGCGAATCGAGGTAACGCGGGTCTTTGCGCGCCAGTTCCAGGCTGTCCTTGCGGCGGTAATCCCTTTCCTCATCGGCTAAGAGGGGAACCGGGCGGGCGTTTTCCCAGTATTCGGCCGTTTTTTTATTGGCGCTGTCCAGGTATTTCAACACGGTACGGCCAAAGGTTTTTTTGGTAAAGGCGGGATCCAGCCTGCAATCCGAATAGATATTAATGAAACTGCCGTAGGCGTCGAATCCGAATATTTTGATAGACGGGTAGATCACCTGGCTGGAAATAAACCAGGTATCCGCGCTGAGGGGGCGGTACAATTGTTCTATCCGCAGGGTATCGATCCATTCCATCTGCGAAGCTTTTGTCAGCATCAGTTTCAGGGAATGGATCCGCCAGTCGCCGTCGATGATATCGATGGTTCCGCTGAACAGAGGTTCATAGTTCCTTTTCGGCGTTACGCGGATATGGTTGACCATCCGGCCGTCTTCGAAGAATGTTCCCTCGAGCTTATAACGGTAATAGTTAAGCGCGTTATCGGCCACCGGGGAAATGAAGCCGCGCGGGTTCAGGTTATTGCCGATAGGGATATTATTGTCGTAAAACGGGAAAAACCGGGGCGCGCTCAGCCCGTAGGCATCGCTTTGCCCGCTCACTTTTGAGGAAACCACTTCCACCTTTTCCTCGTGCGGTTTGTCAACCGAATACCGCGCGATGGTTTCGGAGAGATAGATCATTTTTTGTTTGCTGGTGTCGCCGTCCTCGAAATCCACTTTCTGCCCAAGAAATTTTTTCGGGTAATTACGCACCCGCAGCTGTCCCTTGGTATACACCTCGCATTGAAACTTATCCAGCTGCGCCTGGTAATAGGATTTTTTCCTGATCGTATTCCGGATAATGGCATAGGCGGGGTCTTCGCCGTTTTTCAGCACCACTTCACCAAGGGTCATGTCCTGCGGAACCAGCGAGAAATTTATTTCCTGGTCGCCCGCGCCCACCGTAACCGTTTTTTCCGTTTTCCGGTAACCCACATACTGGCATACCACAGTATAGCTACCCGGGAGCAGCGTCAACACATACTTTCCTTCGGTATTGGCATGTGTGCCTTTGTTTTCACCCCTGATAAAAACAGATGCATAAGGAAGAATGGCGCCGCTGGAATCGGTAACAAGGCCCCTGATCTTCTGGGCAGATGCAGTAAGTGAAATCAGCGGGAGGAAAAAGATGGTTGCGATCCGTCTCATACAACAGCGTTCCTACAATTTACCGTAATACCACAGTATCATCCGGCACTCTTTGGTTGTTAGGAAAGATTTAACGCCTTATTATTTGGAGGAGGCCCTGAGAAAACTTCCGCTCATCGCGGCAAAACCGGCTACCAGGCCGCCCACCAGACCTGTAACGAGGATCAGCAACAGGCGGCTGCCGCCCAGCGGAAGCAGGTGTGCCATTCGTTCCGAAAGTACGCCGTTATTTTTCATATCAATCCACCAGGCCAGTGCCGCCCAGAGCAGGAACACGCCAAGGAAGCCCGATAAAAACGCCTTTCCTGCTTTCTGGTGAATCACCACCGCAACCAGCAAGGCCGCCACAGCGATCCCCCACCAGGGAAGGAACAACCCGCTGATAAACGATAATAAAGCCGTCAGGATGATCGCTACTAAAAATTTCATTTTATGCTTTTGAAGTAAAAAATATTTCAAATCACCGCCTGCGTATCAAAAACCGCATAATAAAAAGTTATTTACAATAAGCAGGCGACCTTCATATATCACTCCCCACTCCCCACTAGCCACTAGCCACTAGCCACTTGCCACTTGCCACTTGCCACTCCCCCTATCCCTTCCTAAACTTCATCGTCCACTTAATATTCTTATCCGTCCTGTC
>CAYNSL010000010.1:33453-44669 GCA_964399755.1 uncultured Chitinophaga sp.
CCCCCTATCCCTTCCTAAACTTCATCGTCCACTTAATATTCTTATCCGTCCTGTCCCCCTCCCGCATAAACCAGAGCTTATAATATTTTCCCTGCACCCAGTAGTCGATATAATTGTCATAATATTTACTGCCCGGGTTACCGCTTTCTCCCCCGGGATAAACGCCATAGGCTTCGGTAGGACTGGTCAATTGCACGATCATCCGCCAGCTGGGACCATGGCTGTGGGTAACAGCGTTGATGATATTGCCATTACCGCCAACGGGTAATCCTTTACGCGCAAAGGCGGGCAGCGCGTCTTTTAACAGGTGATAGACCGTCGGATCCTTGAATTTGGTCCATTCGAGTTTTCCTTCCGCTTCTTTTTGGGCCAGCAGGACCGAAGCCTTGTTCAGGGCCGCCGTAACATCATCAAAAAGCGTTTCTGTTTGCGGCGTGTTGATATTATCGGCGAATTTGAGGGCCGAATCCCTTTTCAGTATTTCCATGGTGGTCTGCTCTTCGGGCCAGGGCGCGGGCGGGTTCACCCGGGTCAGTTCGTCTTTCCAGATCTCCGCTTCCAGGCTGTCCCACCAGCACTGGTAAATCGTTTGCCCTTTCGAATCCGGCGCGGCAAGCAGGTCCCAGTTGCGGAACAGGCCTAGGTATTTTTTTGCATCGGCGCTCAGGTCGTTTTCGCGCACATATTTTAACAGGATACCCCGCGCGTCTTCGGCCAGTGAATTGAAATAATTATTCTGCAGGGTCATCATATCGGCGGGCGTGATCCCCGACATCGGCGCCAGTTTGTTCTCGATCGTGATCGCCCGCGGGGTGATATAGCTGCCGGGAATGAAATAAGGATAAGTAGAATCGGCCGGTCGCTGGTTGGCGCTTTCCAGGAAACCGCGTTCGGGATTTTTGGCATGCGGGTTCTCCGTTTGCGGAATAAAGCCCTGCCACATATAACTGCTGTCTTCACCCGGCATCACGTACAACCCCTGCCCTTTCCAGCGCGCGGGAAATTTTCCCTGTTGCCAGATGGCGATATCGCCCGACTTGGAAGCAAATACGAAATTCTGCCCGGGACATCCGAAACTTTGAATGGCCGTCGCGTAATCATCGTAATTCCTGGCCCGGTTGAGGTGGTAAAAAGTAAATCCTTCGTTGCTGGGATCATGCGCCACCCAGCGAACGGCGAGATTGCGATTATCGGAGAGCTCATTGCTGAAACTTTCGTCATACATCACCGGCCCGAAAATGGTGTAAGCTACGGTATCATAAACCGTCTTGCCGCCCTTTACCTGAATGGTTTCGATCCGCTGGGTGGCCTGTTCCCATTTCCCGTTAAACCAGTATTCCTTCCTGCTTTTATCCCTGAATTTTATTTCATAGTAATCCTTCACATCCCGTTGCGCATTGGTAACGCCCCAGGCAATGCTGTCGTTAAAACCTATAATGATAAAGGGGCTACCGGGAAGGGAAACACCGTACGTATTGCTCGTAGGTGTTTTCAGCTGCATTTCATACCAGATCGAGGGCAGTGAAAGTTCGAGGTGCGGGTCGTTGCAGAGGATCGGCGCGCCGCTCTGCGTTTTGCTACCTGCCACCACCCAGTTATTGCTTCCGTTATTGGGATCGGGTTTTGAGATCTCACGGTCAGTCACCACCTCTTTTTTCCCGAAATACAGCGAATCAGCCGTGGCGGGCGGCACGGGCACGATACCTGGCTTGTCGAATGCCGTTCCTTTCGGTACGATCGGCATCAGCGAATCCGGCACCTGCGGGTATAAGAGTTTCAATTCATCGGGCATAAACACCGATTTGGCGTTGGTATTGGCCAGGTCGGTTTCCGTACCCGAAGAAAGCATTTTTGCCATCATTTTCAGCAATACCGCGGTGCGCAGGTTACTCCATTTCTCGGGTTTAACGTTCAGCAATTTGTATTCGACGGGCAGGGCGGATGTTTTCAATGATCCGATATAGGCATTGACACCATTGGTGTAGGCATCAAACAGGGATTTGGCAACGGGGTCCTTCTCCACTTCCTTCATGGCGTTTTCCGCGGCGTACACCATTCCAAGCCTTCTTTGTTCTTTATCGTAATTGATCGCTTTTTTCCCCGCGAATTCGCTGGCCCTTCCCGCGGCGGCCCTTGTTTGCAGGTCCATCTGGAACAGTCTGAACTTTGCATGGAGGTAGCCCTGGATAAAATAAAGGTCCTCGTCGTTTTCTGCAAATACGTGCGGCACCAGTCTTTCGTCGAAATACACTTCCGCCTTTCCCTTCAGCCCGGGAAATTCCAGATCGGCGTCGAAGCGCTGATCGGCCGGCTCTGCGTTTTGCCAGAAACCGTGCTGCGGACTGAAAAACATTCCGGGAGGAGCGGGCAAGGGGCCCAGGGGACGGTTAAAGAAAAAAACAAGACCGGCGGTAACGACAGTCGAGAGGGCAAAGGGAACGATACGCATAGGCGATGAATAATGGAGGAAAGATAAGTAAAATGTAACAGGAATTTACGGCGTCACACCGTTCCGCTTCCCGTTTTTTGCGTACTTTCATGTTCCAATAAAAAAAACAACTATGGCAGTATTAATTGTAGTCGGCGTACTGGTCATTCTCGTGCTCTGGGTGGTCAGTTTATACAATGGGCTGGTGCGTTTGCGCAACCGCCGCCAGAATGCCTTTGCGGATATCGACGTACAACTCCGCCAGCGGCACGACCTGGTACCCCAACTGGTGGAAACCGTGAAAGGCTATGCCACGCATGAAAGGGAATTGCTTACCCGTATTACCGAAGCCCGCAGCGCGGCCATGGCCGCTACCGCCATCGATGATAAGATCAAAGCGGAGCAACAACTCAGTTCGGCCCTGCAGGGATTAAAGGTGCAGGTGGAAGCCTATCCCGACCTGAAAGCCAACCAGAATTTCCTGCAGTTGCAGGAGGAGCTCAGCGATATCGAGAATAAACTGGCCGCCGCCCGCCGCTTTTTCAACGGGGCGACGACGGAATACAATAACGCGGTGGAATCCTTCCCCGGCAATATGATCGCCAGGAATTTCGGGTTCAAACGCGAGATCATGTTCGACCTCGGCGAAGACGGCCGCAAACAAATGGAAGAACCTCCTAAAATCCAATTTTAAGCTGCCCCCGGCGGACCCTTCCCATGCAATACGTAGGTCTTCAGCAACAGATCAGCCGGAACAACCGTTATTCGTTCCTGCTCCTGGTGGCTTTCCCCACCCTCCTGCTGGCGATGTTCTATGTTTTTTTCTTTTTCGCGGATAAGCAGGATAGCGAAGCCACCAATACCCATTTTATACAATCGGTGCCCTTTGTGCTGATCGGCGTTTCCATCTGGTTCCTGATCGCGTGGATGGGGCATGCGGCCTTTATCCGGAAAGCCACCGGCGCTCAACCCCTCGAGCGGATGGAAAATAAACGGGTCTATAACCTGGTGGAGAACCTCTGCATCCAGCTGGGTATGCGCACGCCATCCATTTACGTGATCAATGACGAATCGCTCAACGCGTTCGCCAGCGGCATCAACGAAAATACCTATTCGATTTCCCTTTCTACCGGCATTATCAATAAACTGAACGATGAGGAACTGGAAGGCGTGATCGCCCATGAACTTACGCATATACGTAACCGTGATGTGCGGTTGCTGATCGTGTCTATCATTTTTGTCGGTATCTTCTCCTTCCTGGCCGAAATGGCCCTGCGCAGCCTGCGTTTCAGTTCGGGCAGCCGGAAAAAGGACGGAGGTTATATCATTCTTATCGCCATTGCCGTTACGGCTGTCTGTTATTTTATCTCGCTGTTCCTCCGTTTCGGCATTTCGCGTTCGCGGGAATACCTGGCCGATGCCGGCGCCGCGGAGATGACCAAAAAACCCTACGCGCTCGCCAGCGCCCTGCGCAAAGTGGACGACGACCCGCTGATCGAAGCGGTGACCCGCAGCGATGTGGCCCAGCTATTCATCGAAAACCCGCAAACCGAAAAGAAAAGTTTCTTCAGCGGTTTATTCGACACGCACCCGCCGATAAAGAAAAGGATCGAATTGCTGGAACAATTTGTGTGATTAATTTTAAATGTTGAATGTTAAATTTTAAATGAGAGGGGCGTATTATGAAATTATACTTTTCACATTGCATTTATAATTTAACATTTAGCATTCAACATTAATTTTTCTTCCCCCCGATCATCGGCACAAACGAAAAATGATCGAACACCTCTTCCTGTAATGCCCCGCTTTCCAGTTTGGTGACCCGCATCATTTGCTGCACATCGCCGGCGCCGAGGGGGATCACCATCATGCCGCCGGGTTTTAACTGTTCGACCAGCCGGGGAGGGATCTCGGGCGCCGCCGCTGTGATAAGCACGCGGTCGAAGGGCGCGAAAGTGGGCAATCCTTCATAGCCATCGCCAAAGAAAAGTTTGATGGAGGGGTATTTTTTTAAAAGGGCGAACGACTTGTTGGCGTCAAAAAGTTTTTTCTGCCGCTCGATCGTATACACCTGCGCCCCCATTTCTGCCAGCACCACCGCCTGGTAGGCGCTGCCGGTACCGATTTCCAGCACTTTCATAAAAGGTTTTATTTCGAGCAGCTGCGACTGGTAGGCGACGGTATAAGGCTGCGAGATGGTCTGCCCTTCGCCGATCGGGAAAGCCCGGTCTTCGTAAGCCACTTCATCAAAAGCGGAATCAAGAAAAAAATGTCGGGGCACTTCGAGGATGGCATCCAGCACCCTTTCATCGGTAATGCCCTTCGACTGGATGCCCTGCACCAATTTTTTGCGGAGGCCTTTGTGGCGGTAAGTATCTTCAACGGGTCTCATAAACAGTCTTATAATGATATATTCAGCTCGTTGTTGGGAGAGAGCGAAGCAAGCCATGACAAGCTAATCAATCCCGAACATAAACAAGGCCCTACAAGTTCATATCCGCGATCACCGCTTTTATTTTCTGATCCAGGTCGTTATTCACAATTTCAAAAGCGGCCGCGTTCGCCAGGGGAGCGTTAACGCTGAAATAAAACTTGATCTTCGGTTCCGTACCGCTGGGCCGGGCGGAAATGCTGGTCATGTCTTCCAGTACAAACTGCAGCACGTTCGATTTGGGAAGCCCGATTGTCCACTCCTCCCCTGTTTGCAGGTTTTTCTCCACCTGTAGTTCATAATCCCGCAGCATCACTACCGGCGAGCCGTTAATGACTTCCGGCGGGTGGCTGCGGTAACTTTCCATCATCGCGGCGATCTGCTGCTGGCCGTCCATCCCCTTTTTGGTAATGGAAACCAGTTGTTCCTTATAGCAACCGTATTGCACATAGAGATCGATCATTTTCTCATAGAGGCTTCTTCCTTTTTCTTTTTCATAAGCCGCCATTTCACAAAGCAGGGCCACGGCGCTGATACCGTCCTTGTCGCGGATCTTATCCCCGATCATCAGCCCGAAGCTCTCTTCGCCGCCGATGATATAATTTTCTTTTCCTTCTTTTTGCCGGATCAGTTCCGCGATCCATTTAAACCCCGTGAGCACCCGGTAACAGGCCACCCCGTTGCGGGCGGCGATGGCATCGATCATCGGCGTGGTGACGATCGTCGTGATCACCATATCATTGGGTTGCGCGATACCCTTGGCCTTCCGGGCTTCGATCAGGTAATTAAATGCCAGTACGGCCGTCTGGTTCCCGTTCATCAGCACCCACCTGTCGTGCGAATCTTTTACGCCGATGGCGATACGGTCGGCGTCGGGATCGGTGCCGCATAATATATCCGCATCCAGTTCTTCGGCGAGTTTCAGCCCGAGACTCATCGCCTCGCTTTCTTCGGGGTTGGGATAAACCACCGTGGGGAAATTGCCGTCCGGCACGCTTTGTTCCTTTACGATATGCACATTCCTGAAACCAAATCGTTCCAGTACCGGCGGCACCATTTTGATCCCGGTGCCATGGATCGGCGTATACACGATCTTCATCCCGGCGTGTTTCTGAATGATCTCGGGGTAAACGCTCAGGCCCTTTACCATCCCGATATACTGTTCATCGAGTTCCCTCCCGATCATTGTGATGTTGTCATCTCCCCCCGACCATTTTACATCTTCCACCGAAGCGATCCTGTCCACTTCGCGGATCACATTCTTATCGTGCGGCGGCACCAGTTGCGATCCGTCGTTCCAGTAGGCCTTATACCCGTTGTACTCTTTGGGATTATGCGAAGCGGTGCAGACCACGCCGCCCTGGCAGCCGAGGGTACGGATGGCAAAAGATAATTCGGGAGTGGGCCGCATGTCTTCAAATAAAAAAACCTTTACGCCGTTGGCCGCGAAAACATGGGCCGCCGTTTCCGCGAAAAAGCGGCTGTTGTTGCGGCTGTCGTGCGCGATCGCCACTTTTACGCCTTCCGGAAAACATTGTTTCAGATAATTGGCATAACCCTGGGTGGCCATGCCCACCGTGTATTTATTCATCCGGTTGGTGCCCGCGCCCATAATGCCGCGCAGGCCGCCGGTGCCGAATTCGAGGTTACGGTAAAAAGCATCTGCCAGTTCATCCGGGTTCTCCTTTTGCAGGCGCCTGATCTCCTCTTTTACTACTTGGTCAAAGCCGCCGTTCAGCCAGCTGTCGATCCTGGATTGTATCCTTGCATCCATCAGTTAAATTATATTGATTAAGCTTGAAAGTTATTGAATTTTAGGTTTTTGAAACCGAAAAGAAAGGGGAAACGTAAATTTGACACAGTTTGGCCGGACCCTGCATGGCCAACACCTGTATTGAAAAAATTATCGGCCATATGGATACTGTTGTTTGCTGCTGATACCAGTATCGCGCAAACGGAGCAGCTGAATACCGGGTTCAGGCAAAACAGCCCGGTTGCGTCATTCCATATTATGGATTCGTTCCGGCATACATTCCGCAATGAAATTGATACCTCCGCATACCGGCCGTTTACATTGCATACCGGTCAGCTGAACATCAGCCCCGAACAAAAGAAAAAAAGGATCTGGATCGTAGCAGGCGGCAATGTACTGGCTTACGGCACAGCGATGATCGGACTTTACAATGCCTGGTACAGGGATTATCCCCAAAGCGGGTTTCATACTTTTAACGACTGGCCCGAATGGAAACAGGTTGATAAGGTCGGGCATCTCTACAGCGCCTATATTGAAAGCCGGGGCAGCATGGAACTCTGGCGCTGGACGGGTATCGATCGTAAAAAAAGGATCTGGCTGGGCGGTATGAGCGGGGCTTTTTACCAGACCGTCATTGAAGTGCTGGATGGCTTCAGCGCCGAATGGGGATGGAGCTGGGCCGACTTCGGCGCCAATATCCTGGGCAGCGGGGCGCTGGTGGCGCAGGAACTGGCATGGGACGACCAGCGCATCAAGCTGAAATTTTCCTTTCACCGGAAAAATTATACGGATCCCGCACTCAATGCGCGCAGCAATGAATTATTTGGTAAAAGTTCGATGGAACGCCTGCTGAAAGATTATAACGGGCAGGCTTACTGGGCCAGCGTAAACCTTCGTTCTTTTTTTCCGCAATCAAAAATACCCGCCTGGTTTTCGGTATCGCTGGGTTACGGGGCGGAGGGATTATTCGGCGGCACCGCCAATATCGCGAAAGATAAGAACGGCAATATCACATTCAGCCGGCCCGATATCAAACGTTACCGGCAATGGTTCCTGTCGCCCGATATCGACCTGAGTAAAATAAAAACCAGGAGCAGGGCCCTTAAGTTTTTTCTCACCTTCCTGAGCGCCTTCAAATTTCCGGCCCCCGCCCTGGAGATTTCTCATGGCAAATTCAGGGTACATGCCATTTATTTCTGACCGCTTCCGCCCGCATGCCTTAAATTAGCGGCGGGAAACAACTGTTATGTTAATGGTCCAGCAAATTCTTTTTGTCATTCTAAGCATCGCCGCCACCTGGCTTTTTGCCAGGAAGATCAGCCAGATCCGGCGAAATATTTTACTGGGCCAGGATGAAACGATCAAGGATAACCGGCCGCAGCGGTGGAGAAATCTTTTATTGCTGGCTTTCGGACAGAAAAAAATGTTCCGCAACCCCCTGGTGGCCGTGATGCACTTCTTCGTGTACGCGGGTTTCATCATTATCAATATCGAAGTGCTGGAAATCGTGCTCGACGGTATCTTCGGCAAACACCGCCTCTTCGCGCAACCCCTGGGCGGGTTCTATACATTTTTGATCAACGCCTTTGAAGTGCTGGCCCTTACCGTGTTGGTGGCCTGCGCCATCTTTCTCGTGCGCAGGAACATCATCAAACTCAGGCGGTTTATCAGTAAAGACCTCGATGGCTGGCCGCGCAGCGACGCCAATTATATCCTGATCACCGAGATTATTTTAATGAGCCTCTTCCTCACCCTGAATGCCAGCGATACGCTGTTGCAATCGCGGGGGTCGGAACATTATGCCACGCATCCCACCGGTAATTTTATAATATCGCAATACCTGCACCCGGTATTAAATGGTATCGGCAGCAATGGATTGATTGGGATCGAAAGAGGCTGCTGGTGGCTGCATATCGCGGGTATATTCGCCTTTTTGAACTACCTCCCCTATTCCAAGCACCTGCATATCCTGCTCGCCTTTCCCAATGCCTGGTACGCAAGGCTTACGCCGATGGGTGAAATGAAGAACATGCCTTCGGTGCAGAACGAAGTGCTCTATGCCATGCAGCCCGAAAGCGCGCCGGCCACAGATAACGCAGCTGCCCCGTCAAAATTCGGCGCCAAAGACGTGACGGACCTGAGCTGGAAAAACCTGATGGATGCCTACAGTTGCACCGAATGCGGGCGTTGTTCGGCGGCCTGTCCCGCCAACCTCACCGGCAAACAACTCTCACCGCGGAAAATAATGATGGATACGCGCGACCGGCTGGAAGAAGTAGGAAGAAATATCAATAAGAATAAGGAATTCAAAGATGACGGAAAGAGCCTTTTGCACGATTATATTTCCGTGGAGGAACTCCGCGCCTGCACCACCTGCCAGGCCTGCGTGCAGGAATGCCCGGTCAGCATCAGCCCTCTCGATATTATTCTGCAGTTACGCCGCTACCTCGTGATGGAGGAAAGCAATTCCCCCGCCGAATGGACGGCCATGTTCAGCAACGTGGAAAATAATTTCGCGCCCTGGAAATTCAGTCCCGATGAACGGGATAAATGGACTTCTGAAATCAGCCAGTAAGAAATGATTACATCCGTTCGTCGGCGCTTGGACCGTACATGCCCGGAACGGGTACGTCCAGTAAACGGAGGTAAACAGATAACTGGCCGCGGTGATGGACCAGGTGATTGAAAGCCCATCCCCGTACGGCCACTTTTTTCGGTAACTGGTACATTACCTGTTCCCCGTTCCGAACGGTCCATATTTTATCAAAATCCGCGTCCGATTGCGAAGCGAGGTCGGCCAGCGCTTTATCCAGCGTGGATTGAAAAATATCCAGCAATTCGTCCGTAGTTGCTGCCACCCTGTTACTGAATTTGTAGTTTTTGGTAAAATCGAAATCGTCGATATGCACGATATCCGTGCACCAGTGCGGCGTTTCGGCGACATGCGTGGCGAGCCGGCCCAGCGACATGGATTTTTCATGCGGTTTCCAGTCTTTTTTGTCCAGGGGCACTTTCTCCAGCATTTTACGCGTCATGGAGGATTCGTGTTTCAGTTCGGCAATAAAGGCGTCTTTGATGGCCATGGTTATGATTTTTTTTATGAAATGCGGGGTTCCTCAACAAATATATCCATAGGGACCGACTTCACTGTAACTGCAGCAATAATTTTTTTACCAGGTCAAAATGATTATCCGAAACAAAATGATTGGCGCCGGGGATAATCGTTACGGAAACGGATGCAGCATTGACCAGCATTTTTCTGGCATAAGCGGCATTGCTCACCGGCACCAGCCCGTCTTTATCGCCATGCAGGATAAACACCGGGCAGGTGATCTCCTTCAATCTTTCCGCAAGCGGCGCCAGTTCCTTTTTCAGGTACCATAATTCCTGGTTGGAGGTCCGCCAGGCGCCGGGCACCAGGTATTTCAGGGGGAAATGATACAGCGCCGGTCTCCATTTTTCCGATTTTTCCGCGGCCGGATCAAGGGCAGAAGCTATAAATACCAGTCCGGAGAACATTCCGGGATTGTCCACCGCCAGTCTGGCGATCATCGGGCCGCCATAGGAACGCCCGATGGCGTACACCGGTTTCCCGTTTTGCAACTGTTTCAGCAGTACGCCGATGATCTCCGATTGCTCCTGCAGGTGTTTTGCTTCCCCGAAACGGCTGTACCCGAAACCCGGCCGGTCGACCGAAACGATCCTGAATTTTTTTACCAGGTCGCTGTCCATTAAATATTTTCCGAATTTCATCCAGCTGCCGGGACTGCCGTGTACAAAAAAAAGCGTGGGCAGGGTATCGTTCCCGGTCTGCGCGTAATGTAAAGGGAACCCATGAGCCTCGATCGTGGGGGTCTGCAGCGTAATGCCGGCGGCGCGGAATTGTTCTTTTGCCTTCGCGTCACTCATCCTGAATTTCATTCCCAGCTGTGCAAAGACCAGCCAGGCCAGCAGCAGGATACCGAAAGACAACGCAATCCGTTTCAGCCATTTCATCAGCGTTTATTTTGACCCGATCCCGGGTTTGAACAGCATATTATACAGTTGAAGCAGGGCGGCGAGTAGAAAGACGATGCCCATAAAAATATTCAGCTGCCTGTTGCTGGCTTTCATTTTCGCGATCAGCCAGCGTCCTCCGTAAATATAAACGCCCAGTCCCGCCAGCGAGCCGATCGCGGCGCCGCCGGTAAAGAAATTGAAATCCGCAAACGTCGTTTTAAGCACGCCGGTATTGATCATATTCGTGCTCCAGATAAACCAGAATGGTATTTGGGCCGGGTTCACGGCGGAAACGCTGACGCCAAGGAAGAAACGGTTCAGCTTATTATTCAGCAGCAGTCCTTTTTTCTCTTTCACCTGTTTGCGTGCCGCGATTAAACTGAAAATCCCCAATACCCCGAAGAGTGCAACGGTAAGCCAGCCCATGATCTCAAAGATCAGGCGGTGTTCCACCACCCAGTCCATGGCCGTGAGCGAAATGCGCAGGTAGATCATTTCCACCAGCACGATGCCCAGCCCGTAATACCAGGCTTTTTTAATGCCCTCCTGTACGGAAAGCTGCGTGGCGGTCAGGTTCATGTTGCCAAAGGGAAGCTGGCCCAGGA
>CAYNSL010000011.1:0-43936 GCA_964399755.1 uncultured Chitinophaga sp.
TTTTTAAAATGTTTTTCCACCAGGTAGCGTTCGTGTTCGCTCTGCAGGTCCATGCCCCAGCCCGTAATGGGATACTGGAATTTCTTTTTCCTGTTGTGGTTGCTTTCCCGCAATATGTCAATCGCTTCCGTATAGGTAAGGCGTTCGAAATCGTTGTGCAGGATAAATTCCAGCTTTTCGATCAGGCCCATTTCACTGCGCTTGTCCTGGGGCAGTTGCTTTTCTTCATCGGCAAGCCGTTGCGCCAGGAATTCGAGGTCTTCGCGGTTATGATCCATGGCGTACCGGATAATGTATTTGATAAATTCCTCGGCGAGGTTCATATTATCTTCCAGGTCGCAGAACGCCATTTCGGGTTCGATCATCCAGAATTCGGCAAGGTGCCGCGTGGTGTTTGAATTCTCCGCGCGGAAAGTGGGACCAAAGGTATAGATCTCCCCAAAGGCCGTGGCGCCCAGCTCCCCCTCCAGTTGCCCGCTTACGGTTAAGTTGGTTGACCTCCCGAAAAAATCCTGCGAGAAGTCCACTTCGCCCGCTTCATTGCGCGGCGGCGCATCTAAGGGCAGGGTGGTAACGCGAAACATTTCTCCCGCCCCTTCCGCATCGCTGGCCGTGATGATGGGGGTATGCATATACACAAAGCCCTTGTCGTTAAAAAATTTATGGATCGCGAATGCCAGCGCGTGCCGCACGCGGAACACCGATCCGAATGTGGCGGTGCGGAAACGCAGGTGTGCGATCTCCCGCAAAAATTCAAGGCTGTGTTTTTTGGGTTGCAACGGATAGATCTCCGCGTCGCTGTCGCCGAGTATGTCAATCGTCGAAGCGTTCAGGTCCATTTTCTGCCCTTTCCCCAATGAAGGCACGAGCGTGCCCGTCACTTTCAGCGAGGCTGATGTGGTGATCCTTCGCAGCAATGTGTCGGGAAACTGACCAAGCGCCGCCACCACCTGTAAATTGGTATTGGTGCTGCCGTCGTTGAGGGCGATAAACTGGTTGTTGCGAAACGTGCGCACCCAACCCATCACCGTTACTTCCTGACCGGCCGGTTCCTGCTCCAGCAGCGTCCTGATCTTTGTTCTTTTGTTAAACATAGTAGCCTTTTTGCGAGGGGCAAAGGTAAAACATGAAGGGCAGGAATGAAACGGCTTTCTGCGGGATGCCCTCTTAACCACTCCTTTATGACCGGCCCGCCCGGGAAACAGCGAACCCGAACCGGTGTTTTATCCGGACCAGCGCTTTTGCCAAAATTTTTAATTTTCCCGTTTTTGACGTATACTTGCACCGGAATGAGGCCGATAAGTATTGTTCTCCCAGGCTTTTAACTCACATTTACCGCCGATTTCACTCAACATAAATTCTAAATTTCAGATTCCTAAGATTGGTGCTGCGAGTCGTGTTTAACCTTAAGAATTTTATATGTATGATATTCTCCAACTGAACGACATGCTCGTTCCTGAGCTGCTGGATATTGCCGAGCAACTGAAGATCCCCAATGCCAAAAAGCTGAATAAACAGGACCTGGTTTACAAGATCCTCGACAGCCAGGCCATTGCCGGCGCCAAAGGAGCCAGGGCCACCGACGACGGCAAACGCAAACGCATCGTAAAGGCCACGACCAGCACGGGCAGCGAAGAAGCCCTGGTGGAAAGCGGCGGCGAAGAAAAAACAAACATTAAAAAACCCAATATGCCGATTAAAAAACCTGCCCGCATGACCGAAGAGACAAGACCCGGCGGGGAAGAAAAATCATCCGCGAAAAAGCCCCGCAAAAAACCTTCGGATAAGGAAACGGCCGAAAAAGAAAACGCCGGGATGCCGGAGGAAACAACGGGCGTAAACGAAGATAACAGCGATGTGGCCGAGATCCTGGCCGGGGCCGCGCAAACAGCCACCGATGCGCAGAATAACGCCGCCAATAAAGTGTACCCCCAGCGTCGGGAACAGCAGTTCAACGTGGAGTTCGACGGTGTGATCCTGAGTGAAGGCGTGCTTGAAATGATGCCCGACGGCTATGGTTTTCTCCGTTCCTCAGATTATAATTACCTGTCTTCCCCCGATGATGTATATGTATCCCCCTCGCAGATAAAATTATTCGGGTTAAAGACCGGCGATACCGTGTACGGCGCCGTGCGTCCGCCCAAAGAGGGAGAAAAATATTTCGCCCTGCTGAAAGTGGACACCATTAATAACAAGAGCCCTGAAGAAGTGCGCGACCGCGTGCCCTTTGATTACCTGACCCCGCTTTTTCCTTTCGAAAAACTGAATTTGTTTACCACGCCCTCCGATTATTCCACCCGCATCATGGATCTTTTTACCCCGATCGGCAAGGGACAGCGGGGATTGATCGTGGCGCAACCCAAGACAGGTAAGACCATGCTGCTGAAAGCCGTGGCCAACGCCATTGCCGCTAATCACCCCGACTGTTACCTGATGGTGGTGCTGGTTGACGAACGTCCCGAAGAAGTAACTGATATGGAACGCAGCGTAAAAGCGGAAGTGATCGCTTCCACTTTTGACGAACCGGCCGAAAAACACGTAAAGGTTTCCACGATGGCCCTGCAGAAAGCAAAACGCCTGGTGGAATGCGGTCACGACGTGATCATCCTGCTCGATTCCATCACCAGGCTGGCCCGCGCCCACAATACCGTGGCGCCCGCTTCCGGAAAAGTATTATCCGGCGGTGTGGAAGCCAACGCCATGCAGAAACCCAAACAATTTTTCGGCGCCGCCCGGAAAATTGAAAACGGCGGATCGCTGACCATCCTGGCAACAGCGCTGATTGATACCGGCAGTAAAATGGACGAGGTGATCTTTGAAGAGTTCAAGGGTACCGGCAACATGGAATTGCAGCTGGATCGCCGGCTGGCCAACAAAAGGATCTATCCCGCCATCGATCTCGTGTCTTCTTCCACCCGCCGCGACGACCTGCTGCTGGAAAGGGATGTGCTGCAGCGGATGAACCTGCTTCGCGTATACCTCACCGATATGAACGCGGAAGAAGCCATGCGCGAACTGCAGAACCGGATGAAGGGAACCAAGAGCAACGAGGAATTCCTCGCCAGCATGAACGGATAAACAAACCTGAAAAATGCCTGAACAGATAGTCGAAGCTACTGACCCGTTCGGTAGCTTTTTTTATCATGGCCGTTGAAAAAATAACGATAACACAATTCCTCGAGGGGGCGAAACAATACCCCGTGATCGACGTCCGCAGCCCGGGCGAATATAACCACGCGCATATCCCGGGCGCTTACAGCCTGCCCCTGTTTACCGACGAGGAAAGAAAACTGGTTGGCACCACCTATAAACAGCAAAGCCGCGAACAGGCGATCAAAACCGGTCTTGACCTCTTTGGCCCCAAAATGCTGAAGATGGTGGAGGCGGTCGAAGCCCTCGCCGAAAAACATCCTGCGCCCGGAAACAATACCCGCCTCCTGCTTTATTGCTGGCGCGGGGGAATGCGGAGCGCCGCGATCGCCTGGCTCCTGGATCTCTACGGTTTTAAAGTAAACACGCTGGCCGGCGGATATAAAAGTTTCCGTAATCATGTGCTGAACACGTTCAGGCTTCCGTTCCGGTTCAGGATACTGGGTGGTTATACCGGCTCCGGTAAAACCGAATTGCTGGGCGAACTGAAACAAAAGGGGCAGCCGGTTGTTGACCTCGAAGCGATCGCAAACCACAAGGGTTCCGCTTTCGGCAATATCGGCATGCCCGGGCAGCCTACGCAGGAGATGTTTGAAAACCTGCTTGCGCTGGAACTGAATAAGTGGCCGGACAGTATCGATGATCCTGTATCCATGAATCCCGGCTCCGCCCCCATCTGGCTGGAAGACGAATCCCAGCGTATCGGCCACCTGAACATTCCCAACGAACTCTGGAAAACCATGCGGCGTTCGCCCCTTTGTTTTCTCGATATCCCCTTTGAAGAACGGCTTAAACACATCACCGAAGAATACGGAGGCCTGGATACGCAGAAAATGATCGAGGCCATTCTCCGCATCAGGGAAAAACTGGGAGGCCTCAATGCCAAAAACGCGATTCAGTTGCTGGAGGAGAAAAATACGATCGAAAGTTTCCGAATACTTCTGAAATATTACGATAAGTTTTATTTCAGGGCCCTGCACAATCGGGAGGACGTTAATTCGTTATTACAACGAATTGACTGTAACACCGTAACCCCTGAAAATGCCAGCCAGCTTATCCATCTGTCGCAGCAACATTCGCAAAAAGTGTAAGCTCACACTCGGGCTTTTATTATTTCCATTATTTTTTTTCGGGCAAACCCTTACCGGGCTCTGGACGGGCGCGCTGAGCAGTGATAGCAATACCGTGCGGAAAGACCAGTTATTCGAGATCGCCCTCACGGAATACAGGGGCAAGGTGTACGGATATTCCCGCAGCGAGTTCATCGTGAACGATACGCTGTACTATATCGTCAAACGCGTAAAGGGTACGATTACCGGCGATATATGTGAAGTGACTGACGACGAAATCATCGCTTTTAATTTCAGGGGGCGGCTCGACAAGGGCGTGAAAGTGACCAGCACCTTCCGGCGCAACAACAGCGACAGCAGCTGGTACCTGGCCGGAACATGGAAAACCAATGCCACAAAAAAATATTATTCCGTCACCGGCAAAGTGGCGCTGGCCGAAGAAAAGGATCTTACTGCATCCAAACTCTTCCCCCATCTCGAAGAACTGAAACTCGCGGATGAAATGGCTTTCTATAAAGACCGCAAAGAAGGAGCGCCGATCGTTAAGATCGCCCGTCCCGAAAAGGTGAAAACAGAATATTCTTTCAACCCGGATCCGGGCGCCGCGGTTGCAGCGAAAGAACCCGATCTACGGCGCGCCGAAAACAGTGCCGGCCCCGCTATTACCGCCCCGAACCCCGCGAAAGAAGAACCGGAGGTTTCGCAGGTGGTTGTGAAAAAACCGGAAACCCATCTGCCTAAAACTGAAACAAAAAATATCCCTGTCGCCAATGTACCTGCAAACCCGGTTGTAACGGATAAGACAATCGCGGTAAATAAAGCGCCGGTTGAAACCGCTGATAAGAAGGATGCAGAACCGGATATCAAAAAAACGGAACCCGTTATTGCAAAAAATGCCGACCCGGTGAAGCCCTCGTCCGCAACCGAAAAGAAAATGCCGGTGAATAATACCGTAACAAATACGGTTATCAGAACGGAGAACAAACCAACTCCTGCAGTAACATCGGTTCCCAAACCGGTTATACAACAGAAAAATAACGATGTCGTCGCCAGGGAGACAAGCAAACCTGCATCAACCGCAACGATTGAAAACAAAAAGCCGGCGACCGAGCCTGCTAAACCGATCGCAACAATTACACCCGCACCGAAAACGGAAATAAAAAACCCGGAAACGGATATTACGCAAAAAGCGGCTGTCATCGATGGCCGGAAATCCGAATTTTCACAGATCGTCAACTTCACCTCGGATAGCCTTGAGCTGGCGCTCTATGACAACGGGGAGATCGACGGCGATACCGTAAGCGTGTATATGAACGGGGAAGTACTGATGGCCAAACAGGGACTGAAGGCCAGCGCCATTAAAAAAACGATCTATTTCAAACCCGGGGAAGCCGAAGATTTCACCCTGGTATTGTTTGCCGACAACCTTGGAAAATATCCCCCCAATACGGGTCTGCTGGTTGTGCATGACGGGGAAGACATTTATCACCTACGCTTCAGTTCCGATTTCCAGAAAAGTTCGGGGATTGTTTTCAGAAGAAAAAACTAATGCCCTGCATTGCTGCAGGGGACATCAGTGCTCTGGATTATTATCCCGAGATTTGTGCCATGATTACCGAACCGATACTCCTCACACATTATTCCCATGGCGCCGGCTGCGGCTGCAAGATCGCGCCGAAAGTGCTGGATGAAATCCTGAAAAGCAATATCGCCTTACCCGATAATGATAAATTGCTCGTGGGCAATCACAGCAAGGATGATGCGGCGGTATATGACCTTGGAAACGGAACGGCCCTGATCAGCACCACCGATTTTTTTATGCCTATTGTGGATGACGCCTTTGATTTCGGGCGCATCGCCGCGGCCAACGCGATCAGTGATGTGTATGCGATGGGCGGAAAACCGCTCGTGGCCGTGGCCATCCTGGGCTGGCCGGTGGAAAAACTACCGGTTGAGCTCGCGCAAAAAGTGGTGGAGGGCGGAAGAACGGTCTGCGCCGAAGCTGGAATACCACTTGCCGGGGGACACAGCATCGATTCACCCGAACCCCTCTTTGGACTTGCTGTTACCGGTATCCTGCCCGTTGAAAACCTGAAACAAAATAATACCGCGCAGGCGGGCGATCATATTTTTCTGACCAAACCGCTTGGCACCGGTATTTTATCAACAGCACAAAAAAGGGGATTGCTTAAACCCGAACACCTGCCGCTGATGATCGCGCAGATGACGTCGCTGAACAGGGCCGGTGAAGAACTGGGAAAGATCGGGGGCGTAAGCGCCATGACTGACGTAACCGGTTTTGGTTTGCTCGGGCACCTGATCGAAATGGCCGAAGGCAGCGGGCTGAGCGCGGAAATTGGGTATGATAAACTACCTGTTGCCGATGGCGTAAAGGATTATATCACGCAACGCATTTTTCCCGATGCCACTACCCGCAACTGGAACAGTTACGGGCAGAAAGTAAAATTTCAAAAAGGGGTCAATGTCATGGAAGCTTTCACCCTCCTGCCCGATCCCCAGACCAACGGGGGTTTGCTGGTCAGCGTACATGAATCCGCTGTGCCGGCGGTTATAAAAATTTTTGAAGCGCTGGGTCTTGGAGACTTCGCATCACCGGTTGGAAGATTCATTCCTCCCGAAGAAAAAACTATACTTGTAAATCCGTGAACAACACTTTAGATGTTGATATTTCCCTGTTTCAGATAAATAAATACCCGATGGCCTTGTCTATTTTACGGGCGACAGGAATATTTCAGCCATCATGCAGCGCACGCTGCCTCCTTCCACCTGTTCAATCGTGGGTACCGGCACGGGCAGCAGTTGCGCATATGCTTCCAGCATTCCTTTTTGTTCGCGGCGCAGCACATCGAAAGCCGACTGGCTGAGGACAAGGATATGTTCCCCGTTTTCGTTTTTTAATTCCAGCATATTCCCGGCGAAATGATGCATCTGTTCGCGTGTAATGGGAATGATGGCATGGTGCGTCGCTTCCAGCAGTTGACGCACCGCGATCAGTTCCCACTCCTCATCGATCGCCTCTTCACATAATACGCAGAACTTTTCCCCCAGCGTCATTACTACATTGGTATGGTATACGGGTCGCCCCGTTTTATCCGTAGCCAGGAAAACGATGGCCTGGTACCCGTTCGCGGAAGCGAATTTTTCAAGTACCGACAGGTTTGTCCTTTCGGATATACAGGCATAGATCATCTGGTGATCATGGTCGATCACCATGCTCCCGGTTCCTTCCAGGTACCGCCCTTCGGCCTCGTATTCGCTCCAGTCCTGTACATCACTTACCACAAATTCCCTCGACAGCATTTGCAGGATATCATCCCGTTTTTCGGGACGCCGCCCCGGGGCATACATCGGGAACACGGAAATAACGCCGGCCGGTGAAGTGCTGAACCAGTTGTTTGGAAATATAGCGTCGGGTTTCGCGGGTTCGGGCGTGTCATCAACCACCAGCACCCTGATCCCTTTTTCACGCAGCAGCGCTGTCATTCGGTCAAATTCCGCGAGCGCTTTTTGTTGCAGCAAGGCCGGTCCCGCTGTTGGTCTCGACTGAAAATAATTATTAACCGCCGTTTCTTCATTGAACCCAAAGGCGGCCGGGCGAACCATTAGTATGGTGGAGGCAACGGGCATCCTGCAATCGGCCGGTCATGGCCGGTCTCAGGATGACAATTTATCAATTTTAGCGGCAAGTTTCCGGTCTTTTTCAGTCACCACATCCCCTGCGTCATGGGTGCTCAGCCAGATCTCTACGGTATTCCACACATTGGTCCACAGGGGATGGTGATCCATTTTCTCCGCTTCGATCGCCACGCGGGTCATGAAAGCAAAGGCTTCGCTGAAATTTGCGAATTGAAATTTCCTGTACAGCTTATTGTTTTTCTCTTCCCACATGTGTTGGACTTTTGCGGTTTGGTGCCTTTTAAAAAACGAGGTTTTCCTTGTTGCTGATCTTTCCCGTGGCCAGCTCCGCCACGAGCTGCACGCTGTTGATGGACCGGATCGTTTGTATGGTTTCCTGCATGGCTTCGTCGCACACTTCATCGCCCTTCATCAGCCAGAGGAAATCAAGGTGCCTGAATTCGGGCAGGAGGTATTCGCCGTCGAACTGGTTATTATAAATATAATGCGCGAGGAACCGGGTGGGCTCCACGTATTCATATACCGAGAAAAAATAATCGCGTTTCTTTTTGACCAGTTTTATTTCCAGTTCGTGGTTGACGCGGAAATTATGTCCCGTAGCAGAATTGAGGTGCCAGCAAAGCTGGTAATCTTTCACCGGGGCCATGATGCCCAGCAGCCGGGTGTCGCTGAAAAACGACTCCGTCATTTCTTTATTATCGAGGATCAGTTTATTGCCCCGCTCCGCCATACTGCATGTAATTGACCTGGTGTCTTTACAAGTTACGAATTAGAATTCAACCTCGGTTTCCAACAAATCATTGCCGCGCTTGTATTTCACCTTAACGCGGTCGCCTTTTTTGAATTTCCCCAACGTTTGCATATACGATTCCATCGAAGACACCGTATAATCGCCTACCTGCACGATTACATCGCCCGCTTTCAAACCGGCTTTAAAAGCGGGCTTGCCCTCGGTAACGCCGTCGGCCCGCACGCCGGAGCCGGGATATGTGTAGTCGGGCATGATGCCCATGGAAACATTCATCCTTGCCGTGGTGGTGGTCTGCACTTCCCTTGTTTTGGTAAAGGCGAGTTTGGGCTCCTTGTCCAGCGAGCTGATCACCCGTAATATATGCTGTATCACCGTCCATTCGCCGTTATAATTGATCTTGTCGGCGTCATCGGAAGGTTTGTGGTAATCCCCGTGCAGTCCCGTGAAATAAAACAGAACCGGAATATCCTTTCTGTAAAACGAAGTGTGGTCGCTGGGGCCGGTGCCGCTGCTGTCGATTTTTATCGTGAGCGCCGGCGCCGTTTTCTTATTGTCGTTCGGGGTATCGAAAAAATCCCTTTCGATTACGGAAGCCCAGGCTGGTGAAGTGCCGTAGCCACCGATGGTCAGCACTTTTGTGCTGTCGCTCAGCCTTCCCACCATGTCCATATTGATCATATAATCCACTTCTTTTAAATCGATCGTGGGATGTTCTGTAAAATATTTGGAGCCATAAAGGCCCAGTTCTTCACCCGAAAAAGCGATAAACAGGTAATTATGGCCCGTATTCCGGGTTGATTTGAGTTGCCTCGACAGTTCTATGAGCGCCGCTGTTCCGCTGGCGTTGTCATCGGCCCCGTTATGAATGGCGGGCTCGGCTGATGTATTCCTTGAATTGCCGTCTTCCCCCCATCCCAGGTGGTCGAAATGGGCTCCCAGTATGATCGTTGTTTCGGCGCCGTTATCCAGGTACCCGATCACATTATGCCCCGTTCTTTTCTTTTCGGTAACCGCCACATTAAATTTAAGGTCGAGGGTGGCTGAGGAGTCTTTGAAGTATTTCAGCGCGGCTTCCCTGGCAACATAAATAACCGGAATGCTCAGCCGCTCGGACCTGTCCTTCGGATCAAAGCGCAGCTTATCGTCTGTTGAAGATGTATTGTAAAGAATGATCGCGGAGGCGCCGCGATCCTTTGCTTTTTTGCAGTTGCTGCGAATATATTCGGCGAGGTCAAAATGCGGGTTGTTCCTGTTTTCATCCAGGGGCTCTTTCAGGTCAAAGAACCAGGGCATGTCGGCTTCCTGTACCGCGATCGATGGAAGAGCGTCCATTTTCAGGTTCGCGCTGAACGCGAAAGGGAAAAAATCCTTGCCGGCCACGAGCTGCCCGCCGTTAATGCTCATGTAGGTAGCAGCCCCCATTTCCTTGCCGTCATACACTTCGAATGATTGGTAAAATCCATCGTTCCCTCTCGGCAACAGCCCGTTCTTTTTAAACTGGTCGCTGATATATTCCATGGCCAGCCGCTCGCCGGATGTACCGGTTCGCCTGCCTTCCAGCCTGTCGTCAGCAAGATATGCGATATGCGCCTTCAGGTTATCAAGGGCCCGGGTATCGGTTTGTACCAGTGGTTTTGAAGTGGAACAACCACAGGCCAGCAATACCCAAAAAAATATTTTCAGGGGAGAAATGCGCATATTCATCCGGTTATGGACCGTAAAGGTATTAAGCGCATGGCTTTTTAGCACAGGCGGTCATCATATTTCCGTCATCATTTTCCCGGAAGGGCGTCCTAAAATCCGAAAATCGTAAGCCGGTTCAGCCGCCCCGCTCTATTTTTGCCGGCAGGGTAGCCTGCCACCCTCTTTACCTCCGCTTGAAAAAAGAAAGACTCCATATCGCATTGGTTGGAAACCCCAACAGCGGGAAAAGCTCCCTGTTCAACTGCCTCACGGGGCTGAACCAGAAAGTGGGCAATTTCCCCGGGGTTACCGTTGATAAAAAAACCGGTTCGGTCATGCTCTCGCCCGGCGTTTCGGCCGATGTGATCGACCTGCCCGGAACCTACAGCCTCTACCCGCGGCGGATGGATGAATGGGTAAGTTATAAAGTGCTGCTCAACCTCACGGGGGCCGACCGGGATAAAGTAATCAATCCTGATGTGGTAGTCGTGGTGGCCGATGCGAGCAACCTGAAACGAAACCTGCTTTTCTGCACCCAGATCATCGACCTGAAAGTGCCGGTGGTGATCGCGCTGACGATGATGGATATGGCGAAAAGAAAAGGAATCCAGATCGATACCGCCGCCCTCGAAAGGGAGCTGGGCGTTCCCGTGCTGGCTGTAAATCCGAGGAAGAACAAGGGTATCGTCCCTTTAAAAAAAGCGATCGAACAAACGGCGCAGCAACTTTACCAGCTGCCAACGCGGGATTTCATCGATAATAAATCCTTTGCGCCCGTTGCCGTTGATGAAGTGAAAAAAAGATTCCCCGCGCTGAGCGATTACGCGGCCATTCACTATCTCATCAACCACGAATCCTTCGACCTGGCTCCCGCGCAGCAGGAGGCCATCGAGCAAATAGAACAGGAAAATAAATTCAACGCTACCAAAACGCAGGCGGAAGAAATCCTGCAGCGTTACGGGCGTATCCGGCAGATCATGCAGCAATCCGTAACCGAACCCGACCCGCTTCAAAAAACCCTGCTGAATGAAAAGCTGGACAATGTATTGCTGCACCGCCGGTGGGGTTACCTGATCCTGCTTGCTGTTTTATTCCTCCTTTTCCAAAGTGTTTTCTGGCTGGCGCAATACCCGATGGACTGGATTGAACTGGGGTTTGCCAAATTAAGCCAGTCGATGGCCATATTGCTGCCCGATAACCGCTGGACCGACCTGCTGATCAACGGGGTGATCGCAGGGCTGAGCGGGATATTCGTTTTTGTACCGCAGATCATGATCCTTTTCGGGCTGATCACCCTGCTGGAAGATTCGGGTTATATGGCGCGGATCAGTTTTCTTTCCGACCGGATGATGCGCAGCGTGGGTCTCAACGGCAAAAGCGTGATGCCCATGATCAGCGGTTTTGCCTGCGCCGTTCCCGCGATCATGAGCGCGCGGAATATCGAGAACAGGAAGGAGCGGCTGCTCACCATCCTCATAACCCCGTTAATGAGCTGTTCGGCAAGACTGCCCGTCTATACGATCCTGATCGGCCTGGTGATCCCCCAAACTTACCTGTTCGGTTTTCTCGCCGTACAGGGACTGGTCATGATGGGGCTTTACCTGCTGGGACTGGTTATGGCGCTGATCGTTTCCTATGTGGCCAAATGGTTCATTAAAATAAAAGAAAAGAGTTTTTTCATTCTTGAGCTGCCCTCCTACCGTTCGCCGAGGTGGAACAATGTGGTGCCTACCATGCTCAGCAAGGCCAGGATCTTCGTGACCGATGCGGGAAAAGTGATCATGGTCATCAGCCTGATCCTCTGGGCGCTCAGTTCTTTCGGGCCGGGCAACAGTATGCAGAAAGTGAGCCGGCAATATGCGCAATTAAAACTGCAACCGGGAGCGAACCGTTCGCAGCTGGACCGGGAATTTCAAACCGCCAAACTGGAACATTCCTACGCGGGAATGCTGGGTAAATCGATAGAGCCCGTGATCAGCCCGCTGGGTTATGACTGGAAGATCGGGATCGCCCTGATCACTTCATTTGCGGCGAGAGAGGTTTTTGTAGGCACCATGGCGACCCTCTACAGCGTGGGTGATGAAGACAAGGGAAGCCTGCTATTAAAGGAAAAGATGAAGGCGGCGGTACGTCCCGACGGGAAACCCGTTTTTAATCTCGCTACCGGTTTATCGCTGATGATCTTTTACGTTTTCGCCATGCAGTGCATGAGCACGCTGGCCGTGGTGAAAAGAGAGACAAGGAGCTGGAAATGGCCCCTGATACAATTAATATATATGACGGGACTGGCCTACCTGATGAGCCTGCTCGTCTACCAGCTTTTCAAATAAGATTACCGGATCGCGGGTGTCCAGTCATCACCGGGTTCGAAATGATCCCATAACAACGCAGCTATTTTTCTTGCCATGGCCCAGGCTTCATTGTCGTGCACCCAGCGCTGGTCTTTATTGTTTTTGGTAAAAATGCAGAAGATATAGGGCTGATGCGGCGCGTTAACAATCATCGCTTCGCTTCTCGACGCATTCACGCAGCCGTTTTTGCTGAAAACTTCGATATACGGAGGTATTTGTGATATGGCTTCATTCTCGTCCCAGTAATTCCGGCCCAGGCAGCGCATCATCCGTTCGCAGGCCGCCGGTGAAAAAATTTCCCCGCGGTAGATCTTTTCAAAAATAGCACCCATCTCCCGGGGTGTGGTTTGTCCCCAGCCATATTGGGTACGGTTATTCTCACGGCCGGGCGTACGCGAATTCACCCGGGTATCTTTCATCCCCAGGCTGTCGAGTATTTCGTTAATGCGCGTTCCCTTCCCTGCCAGGCTCTGCAACCATAGGCTGGCCGTATTGTCGCTGGTCGTGAGCATCAGCATGATCAGTTTTTTGAGAAGGATTTTTTCGCCGCTTTTAAACGATCCGAGGATATCTTCTCCCTCGTACAATAAAGAATCCTTATATATCAATGAAGAATCATAATGCAGTTCGCCCTTTTGAATTTTGTCCATTACTCCCAGCAGGATGGGAATCTTTACGATACTGGCCGTGGGAAAAACCGTATCGGCGTTAAGGGCAACGGTTTTTCCCGATTCCAGGTTTTTGACATAAATGCCGATACTGCCGTTAAAACCCGCTATCGCGGATTTCAGTTTTTTTTCGAGTTTCCGGTCGGTTTTTTGTGCGCATACCAGGCCGGCAACCAGTCCGCACAGCAGGAATAAAACAGTTTTCTTCATACCGGTTATTGTTGATTGAAGTAATCGATCACCAGATTACAAAAGGCCTTCACCCCGGTTTTCATACCGCCTTCATCGATGTAATAGTCGGCCGTATGTTTGGAAGGCGCTTTTTTCGGGTCCTTACCCACCGGCATCGCCCCGAGGTCGAAGAAAAAAACGGGCGCTTTTGTGCCGTAATAGGAAAAATCCTCCGCGTTGGTGGTCCATTCCCTTTCCGTCACATGGCCGGGACCGAGGGTGGCCAGCAGGGATGGGAGCATTTTTTTTACCAGCAGGGGATCGTTATAGGTTACCAGTGTTTTTTCCGTGAATACAATCGCGGCTTTGGCGCCACTGGCTTCCGCGATTTTCTCCGCCGTCTGCTTCATCCGTTCCTGCACTTCTTTTTTCATGTCCTTGTCGAGGGTCCTGATCGTTCCGTCCAGCACACATTCTTCCGGTATGATATTATTTCTCGAGCCACCGTGAATTTTTCCCACGGTGATCACCACCGGGGCTTTTGTGATTTGCATCTGGCGGCTGACGATGGCCTGGAAGCCTTCGATAATCTGTGCGGACACCTGTATCGGGTCGATACCCAGCCAGGGTGTTGACCCGTGCGCTCCTTTCCCGGTTACCACGAGGTGGAACCAATCGGATGAAGCCATAAATGCGCCCGGTTTATACTGGATATTACCCGATTCCACATCGGGCTGGATATGCAATCCGAAAACAGCCTCTACGCGTGGGTTGTCCATTACGCCTTCTTTCACCATCAGCTCCGCCCCGCCCTCTTCGCCTTCGGGCGGTCCTTCTTCAGCGGGTTGAAATATAAATTTCACTGTCCCCCTGATCTCATTTTTCATGCCTGCCAGGATTTCCGCAACGGTCATCATAATGGCCATATGTGCGTCGTGCCCGCAGGCGTGCATCACGGGTACCTGCTGCCCGTTGTATTCTGCCTTCGCGGTTGAGGCGAAGGGCAGTTTCACTCTTTCCGCAATTGGCAATGCATCCATATCGGTGCGCAGCGCGATACAGGGACCCGGTTTCCCTCCTTTCAGCACTCCGACGACTCCTGTTTTGGCAATAGCTTCCCTGACTTCAAGCCCGAGGCTTTTCAAATGATCCGCTACCAGCTTTGCAGTCCGGTACTCGCGGTTACCCAGTTCGGGATGTTCATGCAGGTCCCTTCGCCAGGCGATGCATTTGGCCTCCATTTTATCCGCCGCCGCCGCGATTATTTCGCGCAGTTTACCCGGACCGGCCTGTGCGGTGATGCGGTCGGACAGGGTAATGAACAGTAATAACGGGAGGAATTTTTTCATTTATTTTTTTATGAATTTACTTGAATTGCCGGTTCGGCCTCTATCATTTACGGCTTACCCGATTTTATTTATATTTAAAGTTCCATGCTGCTGCGACATATCCCATTTCTGCGGGCTGTTTTATTACACAGCGTCTCCGCCTTTGGCGGCCCCCAGGCTCATTTGGGGATGATGATGAAAACTTTTGTCAGGCATACCCCCTATGTTACCGAACAGGAGCTGATGGAATACAACGCGTTTTGCCAGTTGCTGCCCGGAGCCTCTTCCACGCAAACATTGACCCTTATCGGTTATAAGCGGGGCGGCGTGCCCCTGGCCGTGCTCACGCTGCTGATATGGATCCTTCCGGCCTGCATCCTGATGAGCGCTTTGTCATTTTTATTGCAATATATCGACAGAAGAGAGCTGGGCACCGATATTTTCAAATTCATCGCGCCCATGGCCGCGGGGTTCCTGGCCTATGCCGCGATTACCACATTTCCACTGGCGATTCGCAATACCATTACCTGGATCATCATGATCGTCGGTGCCGCCTGTACTTATTTTTTATTCGGCCAGCCCTGGGTGATCCCGGCCCTGATCGTGGCCAGCGGGCTGGTGACCAATATCAGCCGGAAAAGGATCCCCCAGGTGGAACAAAAACCCCGGAAGATCAAGTGGTGGAATTTCTGGCTGTTCGGAATCATATTTATCATTGCCGGCGCCTGCAGTGAAATGGCGCGCAAAAATGACTGGACGGACCGGAAACCGATCACGCTTTTTGAAAATACTTACCGGATGGGCAGCCTTGTTTTTGGCGGCGGCCAGGTGCTGATGCCGATGATGTACGAACAATGGAGCATCCGGCCGGAAGCGATCCGTGAAAAAAACCCGGACGCTATCCAGATCGATGAAAAGGATCTGTATACCGGGATGGGTATCGTACGCGCCGTACCGGGTCCCGTTTTTTCCATCGCCTCTTTTGCCGGGGGCATGGCGCTGAAGGATATGGGAACCGAGATGCAGGTGCTCGGCTGCCTGATCGGGATGGTGGCGATCTTCCTGCCCAGCGCTTTGCTGGTGCTTTTTTTCTTTCCCATCTGGAACAACCTGAAAAAATACGCGGCCGTTTACCGGTCGCTGGAGGGCATCAATGCCGTGGTGGTGGGGATTATGTTTGCTTCCACTTTTTATATCATGCGCGACATTTCATTGACGGAAATAAAAACGGTGAGCCTTGTCAATATCGGCGTTATACTGGGCACCGTGCTGCTCCTGAATTTTACGCGGATCCCTTCACCGCTGATCGTAATGGCCTGCCTGCTGCTCGGCTACTTTTTTTCGTAGTGAGAGTCTCAACCTCGCGAAGAAGAAGTTGGCCGTGAAGACTGGAAGGTTTGACAATTATATATTTTTTTCTTTTCAACTTCCCGGCAAAAAATTTTCATGATGAATTCCGGTATAGCTCCGGACAAATTCGTCGTCACTTTTTATAATACCGCCCTTTTTCAATTTCTTCCAGCACCGCATCCGGCACCATGTAGCGGATAGACTTTCCTTCGGCGATACATTTTCGTATGTGCGTTGCCGATAGTTGCAGCAGCGGCGCGTCCACGATGTGCAGCCGGGCGTTAAAATGATTATCCACCTCGAACCCCTGGCGGCGGTACACATAAACCGGGCAGCTCTTCACGATCACTTCAAAATTTTTCCATTTATCCAGGTTTTGAAAACTGTCGCTGCCCATCACAATGCAAAATTCATGTTCGGGATATTTTTCAGCGAGGTAGGCCAGGGTGTTGACCGTATAAGATGGTTTGGGCAAGCCGAACTCTATATCCGAGGCCTTGATCCGGTTGTCATTTTCGGTGGCCAGCCGCACCAGGTGAAGCCGGTGGTATTCGTTGAGCAGGTTTTTCTCTGACTTGAACGGATTTTGCGGGGAAACGACAAACCATATTTTTTCTATATCCGTCTCGTTCAGGATATGGTTGGCGATGATCAGGTGGGCTACATGAATGGGATTGAAGGACCCGAAATACAGTCCAATCTTCATGATATATTATTGATTATCAGCTATTTATATCCACAATGATGTGGTCGGCCTCATCCAGTCGCAGGCTCAGGTGATAGCCGGCAATATTTACGGAGATGGGGTCGCCAAGGGGCGCGACCTGTTCCAGCAATATCCTTTCACCCGGAACGCATCCCATTTCCATCAATTTCAGGAAGATCTCGTTATCCCTGAATTCCCTGATGATTCCCTCCTGCCCCGGTTTTAATTCAGAAAGCCTGACCGTCATTATTATCCCGATTATTACGCAAATCTACCCTTGTTGGATGGTTTTTCTTTACGAATTTTGAAATTATGCCCTCAAAATCAAAAGTTTGCTTCTTTTTTGAACACAAGAAATTCAGCCTGTCGCACCGGGCTGAATTAAAGCGGTTCATTTTGTGGATATTCAGGAACGAAGGAAAAAGCCTGGGTTCACTTAATTATATATTCTGTACTGACAAAAGATTGCTGGAAATTAATAAACAATACCTCCGTCATGATTTCTATACAGATATTGTCAGTTTTGATCTTACTGAAACCGGTCCCACGGTAGCTGAAATTTATATCAGTATCGACCGGGTTAAGGAAAATGCGAAATCCCTGGCCCTGACCTTTAAATCCGAATTGCACAGGGTCATTTTCCATGGCGTCCTTCATCTCTGCGGCTATGGGGATAAGTCTGTTGCCCAGAAAAAGGAGATCAGGGAAAAAGAAGATTTCTACTTGGAAAATTATTTCAGAAAATAATGTTCCACGTGACACCTGTTCCACCAGGAAACAGTTCCACGTTTCCCGTGAAACACTCATTTCCTGATCATTCCAACCCTTTAGCCCGAAACAGGATGGCTAGAGGTTAAATTGTACCTTTGCATCCCATGTTTCCGGAATATGATATTATCGTGGTAGGGGCGGGTCATGCCGGCTGTGAAGCTGCGGCGGCTGCCGCCAATTTGGGATCGCGTACGCTACTGATTACCATGAATATGCAGACCATCGCCCAGATGAGCTGTAACCCGGCCATGGGCGGGATCGCCAAGGGTCAGATTGTCCGGGAAATAGACGCGATGGGAGGTTATTCCGGGATCGTTACTGATCTCTCCACCATCCAGTTCAGGATGCTGAACCGTAGCAAGGGGCCTGCCATGTGGAGCCCAAGGGCCCAAAACGACCGAAGCCTGTTTTCCCTGAAATGGAGGGAAATGCTGGAAAAAACCCTGAACCTCGATTTTTACCAGGATATGGTGAAAGGATTATTGGTGAAGGATGGTGTTTGCACAGGGGTGGTTACAGGAATGGGGCATGAAATAAAAGCGCGGGCGGTCGTGCTGACCAACGGAACATTTTTAAATGGGGTAGTTCATATCGGCGAGAAAAATTTCGGGGGAGGCCGGATGGCCGAAAAAGCCGCTACCGGGATCACCGAACAACTGGTTTCCCTTGGTTTTGAAAGCGATCGACTGAAAACGGGCACCCCGCCAAGGATCGACGGCCGCAGTCTTGATTACAGTAAAATGGAGGAACAGCCGGGCGATGATGAAGTAACCGGGTTTTCTTTCCTGGACACCGAAAAACCCAAACAACAAAGAAGTTGCTGGATAACCTATACCAACCAGGCGGTTCATGATATATTAAAGACCGGTTTCGACCGGAGCCCGATGTTTGCCGGAAGGATCGATGGCGTGGGCCCGAGGTATTGCCCGAGTATTGAAGACAAGATCAACCGCTTTGCAGAAAGGGAAAGGCACCAGCTATTTATTGAGCCTGAAGGCTGGAATACCGTTGAGATCTATGTAAACGGGTTTTCAACCTCATTACCGGAAGAAGTACAATACGAAGCTCTTCGTATTATACCTGGTTTTGAAAATGCCAAAATGTTCCGCCCGGGATATGCCATTGAATATGATTTTTTCCCGCCAACCCAGCTTCATTATTCACTGGAAACAAGGTTGATCCAAAACCTGTTCTTTGCCGGGCAGATCAACGGAACGACGGGTTATGAAGAAGCCGCCTGCCAGGGCCTGATGGCGGGAATTAACGCACACCAAAAAATTAAAGGGCTTGAACCGCTGATCCTGAAAAGAAGTGAAGCCTATATCGGTGTGTTAATCGACGACCTGATCAGCAAGGGAACACAGGAACCTTACCGTATGTTTACTTCGCGGGCCGAATACAGAACCCTGCTCCGGCAGGACAATGCCGACCTGCGATTAACAGAACTGAGTCACCGGCTGGGACTCGCTTCTGCGGAAAGAATGAACCGTGTAGCGGCGAAAAAAGATTCGGTTGAAAAAATCAAATCCATCCTTAAAGAATTTTCTGTTGAGCCGGATGCCATCAATCCCTGGTTTGAAAAACTACATTCCTCCCGGATCAGCGAGAAACAAAAAGCGCAGAAGATCCTGCTTCGTCCCGATGTGGAACTCGATGAACTGGCCCTGGCCGTTCCCGGTCTAAAGGCTGCGCTGGAGGGGTTTGACAAAGCCGCATTAGAACAGGCTTCCATCCAGGTGAAATACGATGTCTATATCGAAAAGGAAAAAGAGCTGGTGCAGCGGATGGGTCAACTGGAAGAACTCGAAATCCCGTCTTCATTCGATTATAAAAAAATCGGTTCGCTGGGTAATGAGGCCCGCGAAAAACTTTCCCGTATCAAACCCCGTACGCTTGGCCAGGCCAGCCGCATATCCGGAATCAATCCGAGCGATGTGCAAATACTGATGGTTTTTATGGGTCGTTGAATCAGGCCACTTCTTTCCGCGGTGCAGGCGTATTGGTGCCGGGTGAACCGATGTCTTCCTGCTGCAGTTCGATCCTCCTCGTAATATCATTCAGCGAAGAAAGACGCTGAACAGTATACGGTATCGTGTCGAGCCCGGATACAAACCTTTGAATATAGCTGTAGATCCCGATCAGGCTGCCGGCTTCAATACCGGAACCGGCGGTTTTATTGGTCAGCAGCAGTGAGATACCGATTACCACCATCACCAGTATCTCCATCACCCCGAAATTCCAGGCTTCCTGGTCGCTGATGCGTATCTGCCATTTACGGAGATTATCATAGTGCTGGCGGATGATATGACTGTTGCCCGTGGCGATGATATCTACCTGTTTTTCCAGTTCGTCATTTTTCTGGCGGTTGAGGTTTCTCATTTTCTTTCCGTAGAAATAACTAAGCGCCGTAACCGGCAGCAAAATTCCCAGGCAAACCAGCACTACCGATGTGTCATAAAAAAACAGCAGGAGCAGGGACCCGAAAATACTGTACACGGCCTCTATCACGTAAACAAGATCATATTCCAGGAAATCCACAAATTCACGGGCCAGCGTGGAATGTGCGCTGAGCCGGGACAGTTCCGATTTCGCATGACGCCGCGTGAGGAATTTTGTTACCAGCGAAGTATAGATAGCCGAATAGGTCCTGGTATCAAGCCGGTGCCGGATCGTCCCGATAACCAGCCAGGAAAAATGTACGGCCGAAAGCAGGATTAGTCCCTCGTAACTTCCCTTTACCAGGTCGTTTACCGCGATCCCGAGAAAAAAAGGCCGCATCAGGTTTCCCAGCATTTCCATTGAAAACAGGATATAGGTCAGCACCAGCCGGTAACGGTGCTGCATCATGATCTGGCGGAGGATGGCAAAACGGGACATAGTTCATCTTTTACGATAAATTATCTTTTACCGGGCCGCGGGGCCGGGTATACTGTAAAACTTAATGGAGTAGGGGTATGACCGGATCTAGGGCAGGTCGTTTAACCGTTGCAAATTTAGTTCACGAACGGTTAACGAATTATGAAGAATCCCGGTAATCAGGCCGCGGCAGTTGGAAGCGCCGCACTGACAATGAAAGGGTTCCATGTTTTCGTCCAGAAACTCTGCATAATCAAGCGTGAGTTCTGTGCCTTTAGATATATTTTTTATCGCTAATACATTCAGCCCGTCGAATTTCGTATTGGGGTCGCAGCTGTGGTTTTGCGGTGCCCATTCGGAGGGGTCTTCGTCCCAGAGGATGAACAATTCCTCACTGACGGGATAGGCATAACGCCGGAAATGCATTTTCTCTTCTTCGTTCCAGTTCTTCTCCACATAGCGCCGGGTAATGATCCGTTGTGAACGGCCTTCGCCTTTAAAAATGACTTCGCCTTTTTTGATCTCGCGGCTTGCATAAATACCATAGCCGGCAATGGCGTTGCCCTTCATCATGAACGGCTTTTTCTTCCGGTGGTGCCGGGCGATCCCTTCACTGATGATATGCCGCAAGAACCCATCCTGGCCGATCCCGTCATATTTCAGGATAAAATCTGCCGAACCTTCAAATCCATCGGTATAAAAAACAGAACAGGTAAAGTTTATTTCCAGGAAAAATATTTCCTGCCGCTCGTTGACCCTGAAATCAAGCCGGGCATACCCCACGCCGTTAAACCCGTTAAAAATTCTTTCGGCCGCCGCGCGGAGTTTTTTATCCAGCGTTTCATCCGTACAGGGTACGTTGCAATCCGGGTGCAGTTCCGAAGTCTTCAGCGCATAGGTTTTGAAAGCTCTTCCTTCCGGGAAGAGGTACTCGACGGGGCGAAATACGGTGCAGCTGTGGCCGTCTGTGTTCGCGGCTACCAAAACGGTGAATTCGCGGCCCGCGATATATTCTTCCACGAGTAGCGGCCCGTATTCTTCCAGGATGCTGATGCATTTCTGCTGCAATTCTATTTTGGTGTGCACGAGGGATTGTTCATCCACGCCGAGGCTGTCGCCCGCCTTTGCCGGTTTCACAAACAGGGGAAAGCGCAGGTGTTTCACCGCTTCCTCTGTATCGTGCAATTCATGAATGATTACATAACCGGGCGTTTTTATCCCTTCGCAATAAGCCAGGTATTTCATCAGCTCCTTGGGCGGATCATACAGTTTGGAGGTTGGTCCGGTAAAAGGAAGGTCGAGCAGTTCGAGCGAATAGATGACATCGATACTGGGCACTTCCCATTCGAGGTAGCCTTCGCAGAGGTTCACGAAAATATGGTAGCCCTGTTTCCCCAGTTCTTTCAGTTGTTTAAAAGTGGTCAGTTTATTGAGAAACACATTATGCACTTCTGCTTCCGGGATCAGGGGAACCAAATCGCGGGGCGGATCATAATTTTTATAATCCACCCCCGTCGTGGAATAATCCGGCTGGAGGACGCAGACTTTCATGGGCCGAAGCTATATAATATGTGGTTTGATCGGATGGATACGGCGGCTTAATTTACCGGGATGGTTTCTCATTTAGCCGGGACCGCTTTTCTTGTTTTGGGAGCTTTTGCACGGGAAGCGGCGGCAGGTTTTTTGATACTTCTGCGCAGCGCGTCTTTTAAAATTTCGGCGATCACTTCCGTATAGGATACGCCGGATACTTTCAGGATCGCGCCGATCGAAGTATAGTTTTCATCTTCGCTCAGTCCGCACTGCGCATTCACCTCGAGCATATATAAGCGTCCGGTGGCCGTCTCCTGGCGGATATCGATGCGCGTATATCCTTTTCCGCCACAGGCCTTATATGCATCGAGGCTTATTTTTTTCAACGCGGGCGCCAGGTTTTTATCAACCGGCCTGTACTCATAAAAATTTTCGTTCCCGGGCATCGGGGCTTCGTCTTCATAGATCTCCCAAAGCCGGTCAAACGACAGGAACCTTTCGGATTCAGGCAGGGAAGCATGAAACACCCGTTCTACGGGTTCATAAACGATACAATGACCCTTGTCGTCGGAAGACCCGGTAATAAAGGTTGTGAATTCGGGCCCGGATATAAATTGTTCGACAAACAAGCCATCCACCAGCAGGTTCCAGCCATGGTACCCGTTATATATTTCTTCCGCGCGTTTGGCCAGCTCTTCTTCCGTATGCACCACATTTTTTACCGAAACGCCCATGCTGCCGCCCGAAACGGCGGGTTTGATGATCAGGGGCGTTCCCACTCTTTTGCAAATTCCCCTGACCGACCCTTTCTTTTCCGTGATCACGCGCCAGTTCGCGGTGGGTACGCCGGCCTTGTTGAAGGCTTTCTTCATGGGTATCTTGGACGTGGTCGTATTATAGAAATGCGCATCGGAGCCGGTAAATATCAATCCCCTTTTTTCCAGTTCACGGATCACTGAAATACCGGGTGTACCATTTACTTCATCCCCGTCGCAGAGATTCAGCACGAGGGGTGTTTTCCCGTCCGCCCCTGCGGCGATGGAGCGTATCACGGACTTATAATTATCCATGGTTACCGGCTGCCATTTCCAGTCCGCTTTCAGCTCTTCAAAAACCTTTGTGTATTCCTGGATACTTTGCGTGAAGTCGTAATAATGCCGGATGTTGGGATCGTCCGATTCGAGATGGGGGGCAAGGACCCAGATCGTATAGGGCTTCAGCAAGCGGGTGGCTTCCGGGATCTTCATCTGGTATCAGGCTACTTTTTTGGCCGTTCGTTTGGCCAGTTGTTGTTGTATAAAATCGGTCAGCCTGTATTTTTCCCGGGCTTCACGCGACAAAAAGGCCGCACCCTTTATTTCACCAAGGCAACAGGGGCTGCCGCAATAACAGCGGAAGGGTTGTTGCATTTTCCATTCCGTGGAAGGATAAAAGAAGGTGAGCTCCTGTTCCGCCGGCAGATCCTGTAACGCCACCAACTGCATGGTGGTGGTATTGAAAAACACGTTGGGCTCACAACTGTGATTGATGTATTGCAGGAATTCGGGTTGGAGGGTGATATGCTTGCCGGCGCCCACCTGGACCGTGAGGTACGTGGGTTCCTGCGAGATGGTTCCGGCTGAAAAATCGGCAATGACTTCTCCCGCCCGGTAAGCCCGCAGCGAGAATAAGGCGTTTTGTCCGTTGGAAATTTTTTGCCTCACTTCGGCAATTCCGTGATGGCTTATCCTGCGGTAAGCGGCGGCGGTGATTGTCTCCATAAATGGGTTAGTAAGTAATAAAATGAAAGTTATAGATAAACTTTTAACCAACAAGTTTAATGCAGTTAAATGTGAATAATTATTACCCGTATGTATCACCGGTGATACCAACAATTGTTCAGGTCTTCATATGAATACCTGACCGGTTCGGTGTACATTTGCTGTTTGCTTATCGAATAACGAACCCCGTTCCCGCATGGAAGCGAAGATGTCAAGGCTTGTATTATTCATATTGATTATGCTTTGCGGCGCAACCAAATCGGTTGCACAGTGCGGTACTGCCATTAATAGTTTTCCATACCAGGAAGGATTTGAAAGTTCCGATGGCGGCTGGGTGCCCGGGGGATCGGGCAGCGACTGGGCCTGGGGCGCTCCCGCAAAACCGGTGATAACGGGAGCAGGCGGAGGTATAAAGTGCTGGGTAATCGGGGGACTGACGGGAAGCGCATATACAAATGCCGAGGCCTCCTGGATTGAAAGTCCCTGTTTTGATTTCAGCGCGCTGGCCCATCCGTATATCGAATGCAAGGTCTTCTGGGAAATGGAGCAACAGTATGACGGGGGCAGCCTTCAGTACAGTCTCGACAATGGCGGCACCTGGACCAATGTGGGAGCTGCCGGTGATGTCACCGATTGCCTGCATGCAAACTGGTTTAATTATTCCCCTATTAATTTCCTCGCTCCCCTCTCTTCTGTCCGTGATGGCTGGTCGGGTAATATTCAGTCTTCCGCCGGAAGTTGCAAAGGCGGTAATGGCAGCAATGGATGGGTGACGGCCAAACACACGATGCCCTACCTGGCAGGAAAACCCGCCGTGATATTCCGGTTTATTTTCGGGGCCGGGACCATCTGCAATAATTATGATGGTTTTGCCGTGGATGATATCATGATCGGCGAGGCCCCGCCCAATTCCGCATCGTTTACCTACTCCTGTATAAACAGTAATACGGTAAAATTCACAAATACTTCGGCGCTTTGCCCGACCGGGTTTAGCTGGGATTTCGGTGATCCGGCCTCAGGAACCAATAATGCATCAGCTGCGGCAAATCCAACCCATACATTTTCCGGTCCCGGGGAATATACCATATCGTTAACGGTCAGCGGCCCCGGGAATGCCCCTTCCACCGTCATGGAAAAAATTTCTGTGCTTTCCGTTACCGCTACGATGCTGACCCCGGCCGATTGTCAAACCAATACGGGCGGATCGCTGTTGGCGCAAACAACAGGCGGGCCCGGGCCCTTTAGTTATTCCTGGAATACAAGCCCTGTTCAAACCGGTATTTCCGCCGTTGGTCTCGGCACGGGCCTATATACCGTATCGGTAACGGGTGCAAACGCCTGCCCCGCAACAGGCACAGGCAAAGTGGATCCCGATCTTTCCTGTATCGGTATTTATTTTCCTTCCGCTTTTACGCCGGATAATAACGGCAAGAATGACGGATTCGGGCCGCTGGGCAGCCTTTCATCGCTGACCGGTTACCGCTTCAGCGTTTACAACCGCTGGGGGGAGCGGGTTTTTTACTCTGAAAGTCCCTTTATAAAATGGTATGGACTGGTGAAAGGAACAAAGACGGATGGCAACCTCTTTGTATGGTACGCCGAGTTTACACTTGCCGGAAAACCAAGAGAATTCAGAAAGGGTGTGGTGGTATTGATCAGGTGATTTATTGCTGAACAGGACGGTTTTGTAATCGGCAGGATTTAATACGGCTGCCTGCTTTTGCTACAGGCTGCGCGTCTGCCTTATATATTATATGCCTTTCTCTGGATATTATGTAGTACTGCCCTTCAACGGCTGATTTTTCCTCAGCATTATCCCGCTGAATTTTCCTGGTTCATTCCCATTCCCGCCATCACGAGCCGGATCTCCCCGAAACTGATATCTGCCCCCAGTTTCTCTTTAACGGTGGTGATAGAACCGCCCGTAAAATCAACAAGTGCCGACCGGATCAGGGCGATCTTCTGCGGGCTAACGAGGTCCTCAATATTTATTTCTCCGCTCCGTACAAATTTTACCAGGTGCGTTTCAATGGTGCCCACCGCAAGGTTCCTGCTTTCCGCGATTGCGGCAATGCTCATCCCCTCTTTATAAAGGCGGAATGATGCGGCATGGCTGTCGCCCTTTTTCTTTGGCGGGCCCGTTCTTGTTTTTCCCTCCCGTTTGGGTGATTTCTCTGAAATTCTTGACGCGAGGTTTTTATCCCGGCAATAATCAAGTATGATGTCGAGGAACTGCTGTCCGTAGCGATCGGATTTGGCTTCGCCAAACCCGCTGATCTTCCTGAGTTCAGCCAGGTCCTGCGGAAGATATTCCGTCATCTCGTTTAAGGTTTGGCTGCCGGCCACCAGGTAAATGGGAAGGTCTTTCCGCGCGCAAATCGAATCCCTTAATTTTTTTAGCTGCAGGTAGAGGGCCGGGTGGGGGCTTTCGGTCTTTACCGGGGAGGCGCCTGCATAGGCATTGACGGAAAAAGGAGGCAGCACAAATTCTTTCACCCGGCGGTGCCATTGTTCGGCGTCAAATCCGGGCCCGAGCAGGGGCAACATAAATTTGCGGGCGGCCAGCCCGGTGAAGATCTCTTTGATCTGCTCATTGAATTCTTTGGCCTGGATCTTATTGTCTGTAACCGCCGGGGATTTTTGCAATAAGCCCATGATCTCTTCTGTTATTTTAATAAAATGGGCTGAAGCCTTTGCAGTTCTTTCACCGATGGCGGCCGTGTTTTCGGAAGATGCGGGCAGACCGAAACGCTCATCAAGCCATTGCCCGAATTTGAGACCGGTTTCCTGTAACTGGTTCAGTTTTTCCAGCCAGTTTTCTATCCAGGGAATTGATTCCGCGTTAAAAACCTCAAGGTTATCTTTTACATATTTCATGCATTCCCGGGCGCGGCCAATGATCGCGCTGTAATCGAATGCATCCTTCCATATTTTTTCAATGTAGTGCCGCCTGGCGCGGGTCAGCTCTTCCTGCAATTGGGCCGAACCGGCGCTTTTTGCCGCGAACGCCACGATCCGTGGATCCGTGAACAGGCTTTTTGAACGCAGCCTGCTCCTGAGCACCATCCCGGCAAGATTGGTGCAACGGCTCAGGGCAACATATACCTGGCCGGGGGCGAAAGCTTCACCGGCATCGATGATCGCCTTGTCGAAGGTCAGTCCCTGGCTTTTATGGATCGTGATCGCCCAGGCCAGCCGCAGCGGGAACTGGGAAAACGAGCCCAGCACATCCTCTTCCAGGGTTTGTGAATTCTTATTTACCGTATATCGGATGTTTTCCCATTTCTCCCTCGTCACTTCAATTTCACCGGGCAGTTCCCCGTTTTCCGGATCAGCAGCCTCGCATTGCACGATGACCTTATCCTCTTCCAGTTTTTTAACCGTCCCGATGCGACCATTGAAATACCGTTTGCCCCGGTCGGCCGTATCGTTTTTGATAAACATTACCTGCGCCCCGGTTTTCAGTCTCAGTGATTGTTCGGCCGGGTAGGCGTTTTCCGGGAAATCGCCTTCAATTTTTGCTTCATATGTATACAAGCCGGTGGCAAGCGTGTTCAGTTCGGCGGTATTGATATTCCTCGCGCTTTCATTATGCGTGGTGAGAATGATATACCCGTCTTTCTTTTCATGCCGGAAGCCGGGAAAATAGCGGCTTTCGAGGATGGCCGCGCCTTCGGCGTCGAGCTCGTTGTTGCGCACCTGGTTTAATACCTGTATGAATTTTGTTTCGCTTTGCCGGTATATTTTGTCGAACTCGATATAGAGCGGCGGTTCTTCCCGGATCACGTGGCTGTCGAAAAAATAGGGACTTTGGTAATGATCGGCGAGCAGCTTCCATTCCGCCTCTTTTATTACGGGCGGCAGCTGGAACATGTCGCCGATAAATAACATCTGCACCCCGCCGAATCTTTCGAGCGGCCTTCTCCGCAGATGCCGGAGCACGGTATCGATCGCGTCCATCACATCGCAGCGCACCATGCTTATTTCGTCGATGACCAGTAATTCGAGCTGCTGCAGTACTTTTCTTTTTTCATTGGTAAAGCGGAGCCGGCTGACCAGGCTGTGCCGGTTCACCGTTTCCCCGTTTCCCGAAAATCCTTTGGATTCGGGCAGGAAGGGGGCGAAGGGAAGCTGCAGGAAAGAATGAATGGTTACCCCGCCGGCGTTGATGGCGGCTACTCCCGTCGGCGCCACCACCGCCATCTGTTTGGGGCAGTTTTCACGGATATATTTCAAAAAAGTTGTTTTACCCGTGCCCGCCTTGCCGGTGAGAAAAAGGGAGCGGCCGGTCTGGTTTACGAGTTGCTGCGCCAGCCGGAAGAGGGTGTTGGTGGTATCGGGAGTGAATGTCGCCACAGGTAATTATTGAGGGCCACGAAATGTCACAAAATTTCACGAATATTTTTTCAAATGATCAGCCTTTTATACTCCATTCTATTTCGTCCAAAATTAATAATCAAACCCAGTCGAAATCCTGAAGCTTTAATATAATTCAGCGTTTGGGAAGTCGCTTTCCCGTTAATGCCTTCTTCACAAGATTTTACTTCAACAATAATACCATCAAAAAGTATGAAATCAACTTTAAACTTGTGATTCAGATAAACACCTTTGTAATTAATAAGTAGTTCCGCTTCTCTTATATACGGTATTATATTTCGTTTGAACTCCAGGTCCATCGCGTCTTTGTAAACGACTTCAGAAAATCCATACCCCAGATTTTTCCAGACTTCTATACAAAGTCCCACAATTGTATAAACCTCATCTTTAAAAAGTAATCCTTCCATGTTTAAGATCAAAATAAAAGGCCACGAATTCACATTTACTCACACATTCGTGTTTTTTTGTGTGATTTCGTGGCCCGCATTATCACGCCTCTTTGGCCTTTGCGCCGAGCAGGAGGAGCTCGTTCACCTGGATCTCGGTGAAGAACTTTTTATTGCCGTCCTTGTCATTGTAACTGCGGCTGACCAGCTTGCCTTCCACGGCCACTTCTTTGCCCTTGGCCAGGTATTTTTCGGCGATTTCGGCCAGTTTCCCCCAGGCGACCAGGTTATGCCATTGCGTTTCCGTCACTTTTTCGCCTTTGGCGTTCCGGTAGTTTTCATTGGTGGCCATACTGAATTTGGCCATCTTTTTCCCGCTTTCAAGGGTCTTGATCTCGGGGGCATTGCCCAGGTGACCGATCAGGTGCACTTTGTTTTTTAATGCGTACATAGTTTCAGGTTTTGCTTGCCCGTCTTCCCTGCCGGGGAACAGGCAATGGTTACATAATTTATTTCAATCCGCCGGCGACGTCATTTCCGGCCGACGGGGTAAAGATCATCCGGCGTGGAGATCAGAGCCGGTTATTAACCGTTTTTTCCCGAAACTAAACGTGTAAAAACGTTTGAACGCGGATATGGAATCCCTATTTTCATAACTAAAACCACCGGATATGGTCCCCGCTGAAACCCGGAACTGCCTCTGCTGCGGCAGACCCTTAAAGGGAAGGATCGACAAGAAATTCTGCGACGATTACTGCCGCAACAACTATAATAACCAGCAAAAATCGCGGGGCAGCCATAGTCCCCTGGTGCGTAATATCAATAACGCCCTGCTGAAAAACCGGAAACTGCTGGAATCCCTGCTTCCGGCGGGAGAGGAGACGGCAAAAGCCAATAAGGAAAAACTGCTGCGGCTGGGATTTCAGTTCAGTTACCTCACCCACTTCTATACCACCCGCACCGGCAAGACCTATTATTATTGTTATGAATACGGGTACCTGCCGCTGGACAACGACTGGTACCTGATCGTAAAGAAAAAGCAGGATTAAACCGGCGGCTTTACATTTGCATCATGTCAAAACCCGTGATCTGTATCGGCGCTTCCCTGGTGGATGAACTCTTTCACGCCCGTGAGCAAATGCTGCTGGCCACCACTAACGAAGCCACCGTAACCAAAACAGCGGGCGGGGTAAGCCGCAATATCGCTCACCAGGTCGCCCTGCTGAACGTGCCGGTGCAACTGATCAGCGTATTCGGGAATGACAGCGACGGCGACTGGCTGAAATCCGTTTGCCGAAACGCCGGCGTTCAACTCGACGCCTCGATCACGCGCGAAGGACTGTCCGGGAAATACACCGGTATCCTGAACGCGGACGGCTCGCTTTTTTCCGCATTCCTGACCAATGCCGCCAACCACCTCATCACACCCGAACACCTGTCAAAACACAACGACCTCCTTTCATCCGCTTCTTACCTGCTCGCGGACGCCAATATTAATGTAGATACCGCCGAATGGCTGCTGGACTTCAGCAACAGGACAGGCATCCCCTTTATCATCGAACCGGTATCGGTACCCCCGGCAAGGAAATTCAGGGATGCGAACCTGGATGGACTGTACCTGATCACCCCCAATGAAGATGAGCTGCCGGTGCTCGCTTCCGAAAAATCATTTTTTGCGCAATTGCAGGTGGAAGAGCTGCTGAACAAGGGCGTAAGACAGGTATGGCTGCACAACGGGCAGCACGGTTCCGTTTTATACAGCAAAGACAAAGCGATTACCCTGCATGCCCCCTCCATCAGCGTGCTGGATTGCACGGGCGCCGGTGACGGATCACTATCGGGTTTTATTCTTGGCAAGCACCTGGGGCTGGATGATCTCTCCTGCCTGAAACTGGCGCATACCCTTTCCGCCGAGATCCTGCAGGTAAACGGCGCTATCGCCACCCACCTTGATCAACAGCAATTACTTTCACTGGTACCCAATTACTATCCCGATTAATGCATTCCCTGATCACGATACAGCCGGAAGTACAGGCCGCACTACAGGAAAACAGGGCCGTCGTGGCGCTGGAGTCCACGATCATTTCTCACGGTATGCCCTACCCGAAAAATGTGGAAACCGCCCTCGCCGTAGAGGCGACGGTGCGCGCCCATGGAGCCATACCCGCCACCATCGCCATTTTCAACGGCACCTGTCACGTGGGGCTCGACCCGGAAGAACTTGAGTTTTTCGGCAGGGCCGGCAATGTATGGAAAGTGAGTTTGCGCGACATGCCCTATGTGCTCAGCAAAAATCTATATGGCGCCACCACCGTTGCGGCCACCATGCGGATCGCCTCGATGGCGGAGATCCCCGTATTTGTAACCGGGGGTATCGGGGGCGTGCACCGCGGCGCGGAAACGAGTATGGATATTTCGGCCGACCTGACCGAAATGGCGCAAACCCCGGTGGCCGTGGTCTCGGCCGGCGTGAAATCAATTTTAGATATCGGGCTTACCCTGGAATACCTCGAAACCATGGGTATTCCCGTCGTTACCATCGGACAGGAAGCTTTCCCCAGCTTTTATTCCCGTCAAAGCGGTTTTGTTTCGCCCTTCAGGCTGGATACGGCGGAAGAAATCGCCGCGATGATCGATACCAAATGGAAAATGGGATTGCCCGGCGCGGTGCTGATCGCCAATCCCGTTCCGGCCGGGGAGGAAATCAGCGCCACGGAAATGGAAGGGCATATTCAACTGGCGCTGGCTGCAGCAAAAGAAAAAAATATCCGGGGTAAGGAAGTCACCCCCTTTTTACTGCAGTACATCGCTGAACATACGAAGGGAGAAAGCCTGGAAGCCAATATCGCGCTGATCCTGCATAACGCCAAACGGGGCGCGGAGATCGCCGTGGCATTATGTTCCATGCGATCATGAACAAAGCGGCGCTTCCGTATCATACCCGGATTGGATGATTAGTTTTACATTTATCCCCCGTCGCCTTTATGACGATGGATGGATAACTTACCCGGAATGCCGGTGAACGATTGCGCTCATGCCTGAAAAAAAGAAAATAACCGGCATCATCCTCGCCGGCGGAAAAAGCTCGCGGATGAAAACCGAGAAGGGGCTGGTGAGCCTGCAGGGAAAACCGCTGGTGGAACATGTGATCGGCCAGCTTGAAAAAATAACCGGCAGCATCCTGCTCATCAGCGCGGATCCCGCATACCAGTCATTCGGGTATCCCTGTTTCGGGGATGTATATAAAGATAAAGGACCGCTGGCCGGGATTTTTACCGGGTTAACGCATTCCCCCGACCGTAAAAACATCGTGCTGGGCTGTGATATGCCTTTTCTGACTGAAAAAATCCTGACCGAACTGGTAACCGAAAGCGGGGAGGAGGATGTGCTGATCACAGAACATAACGGTATGGCAGAGCCGCTTTTTGCGGTCTATGACCGTTCCTGCATCCCGCATTTCCGGGCCCTGCTGGAAGCGGGCCGGCTAAAGATCACCGACGCGCTGGCGGGATTGAAAGTCAGGGTGATTAATTTTGACGGGCGCGACTGGTTTGCCGGCAACGAATTGACCAACATCAATACCGCTGAAGAACTGCGGAAATACGAGCACAAAAAAAATTAAACTTCCGTTTTGAAAAAGAAAGTCCCCTCCGACCTCGAGATCGCCCAATCCGCCGCGATCCGTCATATCAAGGAAATCGCCGCCGCTACCGGTATCTCCAACGACGACCTGGAATATTACGGCAAGTACAAAGCCAAACTGCCGCTGAAACTGATCAACGAGGATAAGATCAAAAAAAGCAGGCTCATCCTGGTCACGGCCATCAGTCCCACCCCCGCCGGTGAAGGCAAGACCACCACTTCGGTGGGACTGGCCGACGGGCTGAACAAGATCGGGAAGAAAGCCATCCCGGTTTTAAGGGAGCCATCGCTGGGACCGGTATTCGGCATCAAGGGCGGCGCGGCCGGGGGCGGATACGCGCAGGTGATCCCCATGGAAGACATCAACCTGCATTTTACCGGTGATTTCAGCGCGGTGGAAAAAGCCAATAACCTGCTGGCCGCGATGATCGATAACAATATCCAGAGCAAAACGCGCAGCCTGCATATCGATCCGCGCACCATCGTGTGGAAAAGGGTGATGGACATGAATGACCGTTCCCTCCGGAATATCGTGATCGGCCTGGGTGGTACGGCCAACGGCGTACCGCGCTCGGATGGATTTAATATTACCGCCGCCTCCGAAGTGATGGCGATCCTCTGCATGTCGAAAAACCTGGAAGACCTGAAAGAAAGGCTTGGTCATATCCTGGTTGGTTTTACCAAAGAGAACCAGCCGGTTTATGCCCGTCAGCTGAATGCCGCCGGCGCTATGGCCATCTTATTAAAAGATGCCATCAAGCCCAACCTGGTGCAGACGCTGGAAGGAAACGCCGCGATCCTGCACGGGGGACCCTTTGCCAATATCGCACAGGGCACCAATACCATCATCGCCACCAAGATGGGACTATCGCTGGCGGATTACGTGGTGACCGAAGCGGGATTCGGCGCCGACCTCGGCGCGGAGAAATTCATGAATATCAAATGCGGTTATTCGGGACTGGCGCCCGATGCGCTGGTGCTGGTGGCCACCATCCGGGCCCTGCGTTACCACGGCGGCGCTAAAAAAACAGAATTCAATACGCCCAGTCTTGATAAAGTGAAAAAAGGTTATGCGAACCTTGAAAAGCATATCGAGAACTGTAAAAAATTCGGGATCACGCCGGTGGTGGCCATCAACCATTTTGAAACCGACGCGCCCGAAGAGATCGATTACGTGATCGCGGAAACGGCCCGGCATGGTGTGCAGGCTGTCTTCAGCGATTGCTGGGCAAACGGAGGCGAGGGCACAAAGGAACTGGCGCAGGCCGTGGTGGACATGATCGATAGCGGTAAAAATAATTTCAGGCCGCTCTACGACTGGAGCCTGCCGGTGGAAGACAAAATAAAGCTGATCGCCACCGAAATCTACGGGGCCGATGATGTGGAATATTCGCCAAAAGCGAGGGAAGGTCTGAAAACGATTAAAGAACTGGGCTTTGACAAGCTTCCCGTATGCATGGCCAAAACGCAAAAATCATTTTCAGATAACGAAACAAAGATCGGCCGCCCGCGGGATTTCATTATCACGGTCCGGGAATTTGAATACGCCGCGGGGGCGGGATTTGTAATTCCCATCCTTGGCGATATGATGCGGATGCCGGGCCTGCCTGCGATTCCCGCCTCGGAGGGAATGGATATCGATGCAACGGGTAAAATAACGGGATTGTCATAATTGCCTTCCCTATAATATTGATCACCCCCCCGAACATTGCGCTGTTTATTTGCCGGGAAGGCGGGTTCTCTATCTCCGTTCCGGTACAGATTTTTTTGCCGTGTTGAATTGTCCGAAACGATGAACCCCGATCACCATACATTCCTGGAATGAACAATGATCGGGGTTGGGGGGAATTGACCGGATGCCTCCGGCAATTAATTTTCCCGTTTATTATTTTGAACTCAGGTCGGCGCGATAAAAAAGCAATTCGCTCCAGCTATCTGAAATATAATTTCTCACAATATCCAGGTATGTATCGAATGAGTCTTCGCCGTGAATAGCTTCGTAACGACCCTTGAAAGGTTTACGATACCCAGCTTCTTTTTCTTTCAGCCCGTTTTTATACCGGGTAACAATTGAATACTGGGCAGGCCCCGAAGAGTTGGACTGGTACACAGCAACGGATTCCCCGCCGGCTTTCCAGACGGGTGTCAACAGGGCGATCATTTCCCTGACTTTATTGCCCCAGCCGATCTTGGGGAAAATATGCTGGATGTTGATCTTGTCCGAATAATCTGTAAGTAACACAGAGCTAAGGCTGTCCTGGTAAACGGAATATGACTGGGACCCGCGATCGGTCAGGTAAATCGCCACGTTTTTGTTCCAGTCATTATTGTGCTCTGTTCCGAGGTTGCCCCGGGTGTCGACCTGATCCCATGTATTAGGCCCCTCCGAGATATGATACCCGCCGGCATCGGGACCTGTCTGGATTTCGAATACCCGCCATTTCCAGTCGCCTACATGATATTTTTGGGCATGCGCGGCCAGCGCTTTTTCAAACTCAAGGGCTTTGTCAGCTTTGGCAAACACGCGGTCGGTGTGCACGACGTTTTTGTTCTGGCCCAATCCGATCAGCGGAAACAGGAGAACAAAGAAAAAAATCTTTTTCATTTTGTTTGTTTTAGTGGTTTGTAAAAAAGTTCGTAATACTTAATAAGATAGGCATATGCTATAGCCCGGCCAAAACTATTTTAAAGTCAACCCGGGGATTTGAATTTGCCACCAAGCCAAAGAAAATAATGTGCGTGTTACTTCTTTGCTGAATCGAAGAGGTTTGATCAGGGAAATGAATGGCGCCTGAATGGTTTTCATCTGTTTCTTTCCCCCTAAATTGATTTTTTCCACTTCCTGGCAACCCGGGGAATGTTGCCCGGGCGGGGGATTTTATTTCCGCGGGGCGGGGATATTAAGTAAATTTGATTCATGCGTTCCTCTTCAGTTGAATCAGTGCGGGTCCGGCGCATCAGTACTCTTGGTAATGGCGAAAATGCCGCTACGGGAACAGAAGACCAGGATTGGCTGGCCGTAGAAGAGCCTCTTGAAATCAGGATCGGAATGGGCCCGGATAACCAAAGAACCGAAAAAAGTATTTCCGTTACTATGTGCACGCCCGGTCACGCCCCCGAACTGGCCACGGGATTTTTATTCACGGAGGGAATCATTACCGGCAAGCATGATATCAGCGCCGCGCGGCAGTTTGACGAAACGGGTGCTGCCGGTGAAAAAAACAATATTGTACTGGTGGAGCTGCGCCCCGGTTTGGATTTCGATCCTAAAAAGCTCGAGCGGCATTTTTATACATCTTCCAGTTGCGGCGTTTGCGGCAAATCATCCATCGATGCCGTGAAAAACATCATGATAAATATCCCGGTCACGGATCAGCTGAAAATATCCGCCGTCCTCATCGCGGCATTGCCTCATACGTTGCGCCGGCAGCAGGAGATCTTTGAACAAACGGGCGGGCTGCACGCCTCCGCGCTTTTTGACATGGAAGGAAATTTATTGCTGCTGCGGGAAGATGTGGGCCGTCATAACGCGCTGGACAAACTGGTGGGCGCTGCGCTGGAGGGCGGAATGCTGCCGCTGGATCATCATATATTATTATTAAGCGGAAGGGCCAGCTTCGAACTGATCCAGAAAGCCATCATGGCCGGCATTAAAATCGTTTGCGCCGTGGGCGCCCCGTCGAGCCTGGCGGTTGAAATGGCGGTCGAATACGGTATTACGCTGGTAGGTTTTTTGCGGGATAACCGTTTTAATATTTATGCCGGCGGGCAACGCCTTGCGGCAGATAAGGATAACCCTTTCATTACAAATAAATAGTATGAAAATCAGGATCAGGGGCAATTCTGTCCGCTTCCGGCTTACCAAAACGGAAATCGCTACTTTTGGTAAGCAGGGATTTATAGAAGAAAAAACGGAATTCGGGGAAAACAAGGCCTTTTATTATTCCCTGCAGCGGAAAGCCGGGATCAGCGGGCTCGAAGCGGATTTTTCCGGAAACCGGATCAGTCTTTTTGTACCCGAGCCTATCGCCAGGGAATGGACAACAACCGAAGCGGTGGGGTTTGAAAACAGGATGAATACCGGCGGGGGGCAAACCCTTTTCCTGCTGATCGAAAAAGATTTTGCCTGCATTGACCATACTACGGAAGACCAGAGTGATCATTACCCGAACCCCAATAAAGTTTGCTGAGCTTAACGATTGAACCATGTCAAAAAACTTAAGTGAGCTGGCCGGAAGAAAGGGGCTGAACGAAACCCTTTTTGAGCAACTGGGGATTTCTGCGCGGGAAACCGGCAGTCCTTCGGTTGAAAAAATGGACCAGCTCGCCGAAGCCTTTGTTTTCGGAAAAGCCAATGTGTATGGCTCGGCCAGTTTCTACGATTTTCTCAAAGCCGAAAACAGGGGAAAGAAAGTTTATATCTGCAACGGCAGCGCCTGCATGACCGCGGGAACGCAATCCACATTAAAAGAAAAATTACTGCAGCATTTTCAGCCGGCCGAGATCGGGGAAATGTGCTGCCTGGGGCGCTGCCACGAGAACAGCTCCTTTCATATCAACGGTAAAAATTATTCCGGCGGCGCCATCGGGGAAATTGATTCCATTCTTAAGAATAATGATATCGCCGGCGATGTCTATTCTGTTACCGCTTACGGCACCCCTGTTTTAACAACGCCCTTTCCGGGAATAAAAGAATATTATGCTTCGCTTGCGGTTACGCTTAACCGACCGGCAGATGAGCTATTGAGTGAATTGCGCGTCTCAGGACTCCGGGGGCGGGGCGGCGCCGGGTTTCCCATCGCCATTAAACTCGACTCCTGCCGGAATGCTCCCGGCACACAAAAATTTATCGTCTGCAATGCAGATGAAGGCGACCCCGGCGCCTACAGCGACCGTTACCTGCTGGAACAGCAACCGCACCGGGTATTGCTGGGAATGATGATCGCGGGTTATATCGCCGGCGCCCATACAGGCGTCGTATATATCCGGGGCGAGTATCCCGAAGCCATCACCATCACGCGGGAGGCTATCGGTGACCTGTATGCGCAAAAATTACTGGGAGAAAATATTCTCGGTTCCGGTTTTGATTTTGATTTTAAAGTGATCGCGGCGCAGGGAGCCTATATCTGCGGTGAAGAAACGGCCCTGCTTTCCTCCATAGAAGGGCAGCGGCCCGAAGTGCGGGTGCGTCCTCCTTATCCCGCGCAGCAGGGCCTGTTCAACAAACCCACCGTGGTGAACAATGTGGAAACCCTGGCCTGTATTCCATGGATCATAGAAAAAGGGGGTGCCGCTTTTGCATCGATCGGAAAGGGAAAATCCACGGGAACAAAACTGATTTCACTGGATGGCTTTTTTAAAAAACCCGGTATTTGTGAAGTGGATATGGGAACCCCGCTTTCCGTGGTGATTGACGAACTGGGCGGCGGATTCCGCTCGCCGGTAAAAGCCATGCATATCGGCGGCCCGCTTGGCGGATTGGTGCCGGTTGAAAAAATAAAAGAACTCACGATCGACTTTGAATCTTTTTCGCAAAACGGGTTCCTGCTGGGGCATGCTTCGGTGGTCTGCATCCCCGAAAATTACCCGCTGGTAAAATACCTGGAGCATTTGTTCCGATTTACCGCGCATGAAAGTTGCGGGAAGTGCTTTCCCTGCCGGCTGGGTTCGACGCGGGGATATGAAATGCTGGAAAAAGCGCAGCGGGAAGATTATAAAATTGACCTGGTCCTCTTTAACGATCTCGTGGAGACGCTGGAGACGGGATCGCTTTGCGCGCTGGGCGGCGGTTTGCCCTTGCCGGTGAAAAACGCGTTGCAGTATTTCGACAAAGAGCTCAATCCTTATTTTAAAAAATCCTGATTATGGGCATCGTATACCGGAAAGAGGAAAAGCATACACAGGATCAGAACGGCAATACCGTTTTATTCGGCGCGGGCAACGGCTCGCCCAAAACAGCCCTCGCCTATATCAATAACCAGCCTTTTGAAATAAAGGAAGGAGAAACCATTCTTTCGTTTATCCGCCGTTATTTCGGTAAAGACGCCGTGCCCACGCTTTGCGACGCCCCCAACCTCGAACCTTTCGGATCCTGCCGGGTTTGCAGCGTGGATGTGGCTTTGAAAGAAAACGGCCCGGCAAAAGCGCTGGCCTCCTGTCATACGCCGGTGATGGCCGGTTCCTATATCTATCCCGATTCGGCGCGTATTCAAAAACTACGCAAAAATATTATTGAGCTCGTGCTCACCGATCACCCGCTGGATTGCCTGACCTGTGAAGTGAACAACAACTGCGAACTGCAGACGGTGGCAGCGAGGGTGGGCGTGCGGGATGTGCGTTACCCCGCCGGCAAAAATCATCTCGGCCGGGAAAAAGATCTCAGTCACCCGTACATGACCTCCGATCTTTCCAAGTGCATCAATTGTTTCCGCTGCGTGCGGGCCTGCGATGAAGTGCAGGGGCAATTCGTGCTGAGCATGGCGGGACGCGGTTTCGACAGTCATATTGTGAAAGGCGCGGATTTGACTTTTAATGAAAGCGATTGCGTGAGCTGCGGCGCCTGCGCCCAGGCCTGTCCCACTTCCGCGATCAGCGATGTGTTTGAATCCAAATCAATCGTATTTGATAAAAAGGTGCGGACCGTCTGCACCTATTGCGGTGTGGGCTGCAACCTGGATGTGGCCGTGCATGCCGGCACCATCAAATCCATCCAGGCGCCTTATGATGCCGAAGCCAATGGCGGGCACACCTGTTTGAAGGGCCGTTATGCTTTTTCTTTCTACAATCATCCCGACCGGCTCCGCACGCCGTTAATTAAGAAGAACGGTGAATTCGTGGAAGCGAGCTGGGAGGAGGCCTATGCTTTCATCGCCGGCAAGCTTACGGAAATCAAAAACAAATACGGTCCCGATTATATCGCCGGTATCTCTTCGGCGCGCTGTACCAACGAAGAGAATTATATCATGCAGAAATTCATCCGCGCGGTGATCGGCACCAACAATATCGACAGTTGCGCGCGGGTCTGCCATTCGCCCACGGCCATCGGGATGCAGCGCACATTCGGTACGGGCGCGGCCACCAATTCGGTGATCGATATGCAGTATACCGACTGTATGCTGGTGATTGGCGCCAATCCCACCGACGCGCACCCGGTTACGGGCGCCAAGATGAAACAGGCGGCGATGAAGGGCAAGACCCTGATCGTGATCGATCCCCGCAAGACCGAACTGGTGAAGTATGCGCAATACCACCTGCAGTTGCGGCCGGGTACGAATGTGGCCCTGCTTAACATGATGCTGTATTATATCATTAAAGAAAACCTGGAGGATAAAGATTTTATCGCGGCGCGCACGGAAGGATATGAGGATTTCAGGAAAAATATCCTGAACCTGGATATGGAAGAACTTGAAAAAGTGACGGGCGTTGAACGCGAGCTGGTGCGCGAAGCCGCGATCGCCTATGCCACGGCGCCCAATGCCATGTCGTTTCATGGATTGGGCGTAACGGAACATTCACAGGGCACTTATACCGTAATGCTGATCGCCGACCTCGCGATGATCACGGGTAATATCGGGCGGCGCGGTGTGGGCGTAAATCCGCTGCGCGGGCAGAACAATGTGCAGGGCGCGGCCGATATGGGTTGCCAGCCCTACCAGGGCGCCGGGTATCTCGACGTGACAAACCCGGAGATCCATAAAATGTATGAAGAATTCTATGGCGCGAAGTTGCCGTTGCATGCCGGGCTTAAGATCCCGCAGATGTATGACGCGGCGCTGAATAATAAACTGAAGGCCGTCTGGGTGATCGGGGAAGATATGGCCCAGACCGATCCTAATACGCATCATGTGCTGGCCGCCCTGAAAAATCTCGAGTTGTTCGTGGTGCAGGAATTATTCATGACCGAAACCGCGAAACTGGCTACGGTTATTCTTCCCGGCGCTTCTTTCCTCGAAAAGAGCGGAACCTTTACCAACGGCGAACGCAGGATACAAAGGGTGAATAAAGTGGTGGAGCCGCTGGATGGAACGAAATGCGACGGACAGATCATCGTAGACATCATGAACCGCATGGGTTATGCGCAGGCAGACTATGACCCGGACACCATGCTGGAAGAAATTTCAAAAGTGGTTCCTTTTTTCGCCGGTGTAAAATGGGAGGAGCTGGGCATCAACGGCAAGCAATGGCCCGTGAAAAAAGACGGCTCTGATACGGAAATCCTGCATACCGAACAATTCACCCGCGGCAGGGGAAAATTCCAGTACAGCGATTTCCGCGAATCGGAAGAGATCCTGCAGCACGGGAAGGAATATCCTTATATCATCACCACGAACCGCGAACTGGAGCACTATAACTGCGGGGCAATGACGCGTCGTACCCGGAATGCGGATATCATCACAGAAGATGTCCTGCTGATCTGCGAAGAAGACGCGCGCAAACACCAGATCGCCGACGGGGATATGGTTTGCGTGGAATCGGCCCGCGGCAAAGTGGATATCCGCGCCAAAATCACCGATGAGGTAAAACCCGGGATCCTCAGCAGCACTTTTCATTTCCCCGAGATCATGCTCAATAATATTACTTCCAGCATCAGCGACTCGGAAGCCATGTGCCCCGAATACAAAGTGGTGGCCTGCACGATCCGGAAGAGCAAGGGGAAGTATAAGGTAAAGTGAATTTTACGAGTGAGAATCAACTCTGCGCAACCTTCGCGTACTCTTGTTCTCTGCGGTTAATACTTATGGGTTTTTACATCCGGTGTATCCCCTCATAACCCAGCAATTCCACATCCGGAGAAATATATCCTGCTTGTACCGGTTCTTCCTTCATCAATCCGGTACTCAGGTATTTTTTATTGCTGTCGGAAAAAACGGTAACGATGTTCATTGGTTTAGCGGCGCTGACCTGCGCGCGGATGGCCCCGATAAAATTGGCGCCGGAGGAAATACCGACGGCCAGTCCCAGTTCCCTTGCGAGTTTTTGCGCCATCAGGATGGAGTCGCCGTCGGAAACCTGAATAATAGCATCCAGATCATCCAGTCTGACGATCTCGGGGATGAACTCATCCGAAATACCCTGGATGCGGTGTGATCCGATTTTATGTCCCGTGGAAAGGGTGGGGGACTCCAGCGGTTCAAGCGGGTGGATATTTACGGAAGGGTTGCGGGCGCGCAGGTATTTGCCCACGCCCATGATGGTGCCGCCCGTGCCTACGCCCGCCACAAAAGCGTCGGGTGTAATATCATTGAGCTGGAGCTGCATCCAGATTTCTTTTCCCGTTGTTTTTTCATGTGCCTCCGCGTTAAAGCTGTTTTCAAACTGCCGCGGCAGAAAAACGGCGGGGTCTTCCGCCGCCATTTTCCGGCTCAGTTCAATACTGCCGAGAAACCCGCCCTGTTCTTTGGAGATCAGGATCACTTCGGCGCCCAGGCTGCTGATGATATCGATCCGTTCCCTGCTCAGCCAGTCGGGCATGATGATCTTTACGTTATGACCCAGCGCTTTCCCGATAGCGCTGAAAGCGATGCCGGTGTTGCCACTGGTGGCTTCCACGATCGTATCGCCGGGTTTTATATTCCCGTTTTGATAGGCCTGTTGTAAAATGTAAAGGGCCATCCGGTCCTTGATACTGCCGGTGAGATTATAATGTTCGCATTTAACAAACACTTCCCTTGTTTCTCCGCGGTAGCGGTAGCTGATCTTAATCATCGGTGTGTCGCCGATGAGGTCCCAGAGATGTTTGAATTTATTTTCCCTTTGTGTTTCCCCGGGGACAGGCTCCGCCCTGATGAAATCGTTATGCCCTTGCGGGTAATTCATCTTTTTCCATTTTTATCATCCCCTCCCGGGGAATATCGGACATCAAATGGGTTATTGCCGTTTCTGGTTTTTAAAGATACCCGGTTCCCGGGAGGCGGGATATGAGATAAGTCACCAGGAAACCTGTCGTTCATCGTCCGGGGCAAGAAAGGCGGTCTTATGTTGTTATCTAATAAGGGGATAGCAGGCCGGAACCCCCTGATCCGGGTTTTATACCACTAAGTTTTAAAGGTGGTTACATGCTTAAAAATATTCCTGCCGCCCTTGTTTGTGCCCGTGTGATTGAAGTTGCAGCAGATAATTTGAAAGATGCCGGGGTCTGAATTTTATCCCCTTTATCATACAATCGATCAGGTCTGTTCAATCCCTGTCGCCGTTGACCGGTACGAAACCTCAACAGATTAACTGCTTAATTCCGTTTGAAAAAAATTTCGGGCGCGGATCAGGTTTTATCATATAATACCCGCAGTTGAACAAGTAAGTGAGCGGCGATTGTCATAATTTTATAGTGTAAAATCACTCTAAAAATCACAGATCATGGGAAATAACACATCACAACTTACCTCCGTTCAGGAAAACGGTGAAAGCAAATGCCCTTTTTCGGGCGGAGCGCTCAAGCAAGTCGCAGGCGGTGGCACGAGAAACCGCGACTGGTGGCCAAACCAGTTAAAATTAAATACACTTCGTCAAAATTCATCCTTGTCCAATCCAATGGGTGAGCAATTCAATTATGCCGCGGAGTTTAAAAGCCTGGACCTGGCTGCGGTGAAGAAAGATATATTCGATCTGATGACGACGTCGCAGGACTGGTGGCCGGCCGACTATGGTCACTACGGGCCTTTGTTTATCCGGATGGCCTGGCACAGCGCGGGCACCTACCGCATCTCTGACGGACGCGGCGGCGCGGGCTCCGGCACACAACGTTTTGCACCGCTTAACAGCTGGCCCGACAATGCGAACCTCGATAAGGCGCGATTGCTGCTCTGGCCCGTTAAAAAGAAATACGGCCGGAAAATTTCCTGGGCCGACCTGATGATCCTCGCCGGTAACTGCGCCTTAGAGTCGATGGGCTTTAAGACCTTTGGATTCGCCGGCGGACGCGAGGATGTTTGGGAACCCGAGGAGGATATTTATTGGGGTTCTGAAAAAGAATGGCTGGGGGATAATCGCTATACCGGCGACCGCGAACTGGAGAACCCGCTCGCAGCGGTACAGATGGGATTGATTTATGTAAATCCGGAAGGACCCAATAAGAACCCCGACCCGCTGGCTGCGGCTATTGATATCCGTGAGACTTTTGGCCGCATGGCGATGAATGATGAAGAAACGGTTGCGCTGATTGCAGGCGGGCATTCCTTCGGCAAAACGCATGGCGCCGCCGATCCGGGTAAATATGTGGGACCGGAACCCGCAGCTGCGGGCATAGAGGAGCAGGGTCTTGGCTGGAAGAATACATTCGGCAGCGGTAACGGGGGCGACACGATCACCAGCGGACTTGAAGGCGCCTGGACTACCACGCCTGTGAAATGGAGCAATAATTTCTTCGAGAACCTGTTCGGTTATGAATGGGAGCTTACGAAGAGCCCGGCCGGCGCGCACCAGTGGAAACCGAAGGGTAATGCGGGGGCCGGCTTAGTGCCGGATGCGCATGACGCTTCAAAGAAACACGCGCCATTCATGCTTACGACCGATCTCTCCCTGAGATTTGATCCGATCTATGCGAAGATTTCAAAACATTTTTACGAGCATCCGGATGAATTTGCGGATGCATTCGCCCGCGCCTGGTTCAAGCTCACGCACCGTGATATGGGTCCCCGTGCCCGTTATCTCGGACCGGAAGTGCCTGCGGAAGAATTGATCTGGCAGGATCCCGTTCCGGCGCCCACGCATCAGCTGATTGATGATAAAGA
>CAYNSL010000012.1:0-3947 GCA_964399755.1 uncultured Chitinophaga sp.
AACATCGAAGAGCAGATGAAGACCGCCTACATCGACTATTCCATGTCGGTGATCGTCGGCCGCGCGCTGCCCGATGTGCGCGACGGGCTCAAACCCGTTCACCGGCGCATCCTGCACGCGATGAACGAACTCGGCATCCAGTACAATAAACCCTATAAAAAATCAGCCCGTATCGTCGGGGAAGTGCTGGGTAAATACCACCCGCACGGCGATACCGCGGTATACGACGCGATGGTGCGCATGGCGCAGGAATGGAACATGCGGTACACGCTGATCGACGGGCAGGGTAATTTCGGCAACCAGGACGGCGACGGCCCCGCGGCCATGCGGTATACCGAAGCGCGGCTGGAGCGGCTGACGGAATTCATGCTGGCCGATATCGACAAGGAAACCGTGGATTTCCAGCTCAACTTCGACGATTCGGAAAAGGAACCCACGGTGCTGCCTACCCGCATTCCGCAATTGCTGATCAACGGATCGAGCGGGATCGCGGTGGGAATGGCCACCAATATGATGCCGCACAACCTTTCCGAAGTGATCGACGGCTGCGTGGCCTATATCGATAACCGCGCGATCGGCATCGAAGAACTGATGCAGCATATCAAGGCCCCCGATTTTCCCACGGGCGGCATCATCTACGGGATGGAAGGCGTGAAAGCCGCCATGCACCTGGGCCGCGGCCGCGTGGTGGTGCGCGGGAAACTGACGGTGGAAACAAAGAACAACGGCCGCGAACAGATCATCATCACCGAAGTGCCTTACCAGGTGAACCGCGACGCGCTGACCAACCGCATCGGCGAACTCGTGAATGATAAAGTGATCGAGGGGATCAGTCATGTCAACAACGAATCCAACAATAAGGAAGGCACGCGCGTGGTGATCGACCTGAAACGCGACGCGATCGCCAACGTGATCATCAACCAGCTTTTCAAACTCACCGACCTGCAGACTTCTTACGGGATTAATAACGTAACGATCGTCAAGGGCCGCCCCAAGACCCTCAACCTGAAAGAACTCATCAGCGAGTTCGTGGAATTCCGCCACGAAGTGGTGGTGCGCCGTGCGAAATACGAACTGCGCGAGGCCGAGAAGCGGGCGCATTTGCTGAAAGGCTACCTGATCGCGCTGGATCACCTCGACGAAGTGATCGCGCTGATCCGCAGTTCGGCCACCCCCGATATCGCCAAAGACAACCTGGTGAACGCCGGCTGGGGACTTGATGAGATACAGGCCAAAGCCATACTGGAACTGCGTTTGCAGCGGCTGACCGGTATGGAAAGGGATAAGATCAGGGAAGAATATGACGAACTCGTGAAACTGATCGCACACCTGAACGAACTGCTTTCGAACGAAGGCATGCGCTACGAACTGATCAAAAAAGAATTGCTCGAAGTAAAAGATAAATTCGGCGATGAACGCAAGACCGAGATCACCTACCTCGACGATGAAGTAAAGATCAAGGACCTGATCAAGGAAGAAGACGTGGTGATCACCATCTCGCACCTCGGGTATATCAAACGTACGCCGGCCGACGAATACCGCGCGCAGCGCCGGGGCGGCCGCGGGGTGATGGGCGGACGCACCCGCGAAGAAGATTTTATCGAACATGTATTCGTCGCCTCCACGCACCATACCATGCTCATCTTTACTGAAAAGGGCAGGTGCTACTGGCTTAATATCTGGGAGATCCCGGAAGGGGAGAAGGCCGGAAAGGGCAGGGCGATCCAGAACCTGATACAATTGCCCGGCGATGATAAAGTGAAGACGATTATCGATGTGAAAGACCTGAAAGATGAATCCTTCGTGATGAGCCATAATATCGTGCTCTGCACCCGCAAGGGGATCATCAAGAAAACCGCGCTGGAAGATTTCAGCCGCCCGCGCCAGACCGGCGTCAACGCCATTACCATCATGGAAGGGGATGAACTGCTCGACGCCAAACTCACCGATGGCAGTTCAGAGATCATGATGGCGGTGAAAAGCGGTCGCGCCATCCGTTTTTCGGAAGAAAAAGTAAGACCCACAGGACGCGGCGCCATCGGCGTAGCCGGTATCGAAGTGGAAGGAGATCCGGAAAAATATATGGACGACCAGGTAGTAGGCATGATCTGTGTAAAACAGGAGGAAAAAGAATCAAGGACGGTACTGGTGGTAAGTGAAAAAGGATTCGGCAAAAGAACCCCGATCGATGAATACCGCTTTACCAACCGCGGGGGCAAGGGCGTGAAGACGATCAACGTAACAGAAAAGACCGGGGGACTGGTCGGCATACTCGACGTATCGGAAAAAGAAGACCTGATCATCACCTGTAAAAGCGGCGTCACCATCCGGATGCCGGTGGGCGGGATCAGCGAACAGGGACGCGCCACGCAGGGGGTCAAACTGATCCGCCTCGACGAGGGCGACGAGATCGCGGGTATCACCAACCTCGAAGACCAGGAACAGAATGGAAACGGTGAAAACGGGGGCGGGGAGAACGCAACCGAAACGGGGGAAATTCCATCTTCAGAAAGTTAAACATCAATAAATACTAAAAAATGAAAAAAATCCTCTTCCTGGTGCTGGTTTGCTCCACGGCTGCAGTTGCCCGTGCGCAGAACAGTTATGAAGCCATCAAGAACCTGCTCATCTTCAATAAGTATAAAGAGGCGAAGACCGAACTGGATAAGAATATGGGCAATGCCAAGTTTACCAGCAAGCCCGAAGCCTATATGATCAAGACGGCGATCTATTCGGCGCTGGCCATGGAAGACGCAGTGAAATCCACCCCGGCAGGGGAGCAGCTCGCCGCTGAAGCGGAAGCCGCATTTAAGAAATACCGGGAAATGGACCCGGCCTTATCACTGATCAATGACCCCGTTTACCAGAACGGGCCCGTCAATCTCTATTCCAGTTTCTATACCCGCGGGTACAGCGATTACCTCGCCAAAAACTGGCAGGCCGGTTTTGAAAAATTCAAGAAAGCGGTGGAACTGTCCGACCTGCTGATCGATAAGAAAGTGGTGACCGTGGCCATGGACACCAATGTGCTGATCCTGGCCGGCATCATGGCGGAGAACAGCAAGAATGACAATGACGCGGCGAAATATTACAGCCGTCTCGCCGATAAAAAGATCGGCGGCGCGGATTTTGAAGGCGTTTACCGCTTCCTCGTGAATCATTATTTCATGAACAAGGATATGGCCGCTTTCGAAAAATACAAGGCGCTCGGCGCGGAATTATATCCCAAGAGCGAATATTTTACGTATGATAAGGTAGATTTCGCGGTGGGACTGGTCAGCAGTTTCAACGATAAATTGAAGGCCGTGGAAGAAGTGCTGGCCACCGATCCCAATAATTACAAGGCGAACCAGATCCTGGGCGAGCTGATCTATGATACGCTCAACCCGCGGAAGGAAGAGGACCCGATACCTGCCAACGCGGCGGAACTTGAAACAAAAATGGTGACGGCCTTTACCAGGGCTGCGGCCGCCAAATCGGGAAATGAAATACCGTACCTCTTCCTCGGCGACCATTTTATCGGCAAGGCCGTTAAGATCAACGACGCCCGCACCGCGCACGCGGCCGATATGAAAGCGCGTACCAAACCTGGCACCATGCCTTCCAAGGAAGATGTCGCCAAGCGCGACCTGCTCGACAAACAATACGGCGATGCGCTGGAATCGGCCAGGGATCCCTATGAAAAAGCGGCCGAGATCTTCGCGGGCAAAGATCACCTGGAACTGCGCGACAAACAGCAGTATAAAAAAGTGGCGAATTATCTTGCCGATATTTACGCATTCAAAAAAGGACAGGCAAAGGGTAAGGCCGACCTGCAGGCCAAATACGCTGCGGAAGAGAAGAAGTGGAATGATCGTTATGACTCGATAAAATAGTTGCCGGATAACCGGCCATGGGGGAAAGCCGCTTAACTGTGGCTTTTTCCTGTGGTTATTTACTTAACATAA
>CAYNSL010000012.1:4047-42817 GCA_964399755.1 uncultured Chitinophaga sp.
ATGGGGGAAAGCCGCTTAACTGTGGCTTTTTCCTGTGGTTATTTACTTAACATAATATTAATTATTGGAATTTTATTGGCTTTGGTTTATACATAAATTAACCATCCTGCGAAACCCATCATTCACAGGCATTCCCGTTAATCCTGCCAGGGCCTTTTTGTGGTAATATAATATTGTGGAGATTGGGTATTGCCCGAAAAGTTCAACTGAAGTAGCTTGCATTGAAATAACCCTCCATGAAAAAGATAAACCTGTTTTTATCCCTGCCTGTGATAGTGATGGCGATCGCCGTCGCGGTGATGTCATGCGGCGGCGCGGCCACTAAGGCCGACCCTTCCGATACGACAGAGAAAAAAACGACGAACGATAACACGCAAAGACCCGCGGATGATAAATTGCCCGGAACGGATAAGGGCGCGGCCACCACGACCCGCAATACGGCCAAACCGGATGACAACGAGATCCTCGCCAATATCGACAAATACCTCGTCTCGAACGCCCTCTTCACGGCGCCACCCCCCGGCGGCGGCATCAGCAACGGTACGGTAACCGTGAAAAATACGCTTAGCAATATCACTTTCCAGAAAGCCATCCTGGAAGTGAGTATCCTGATGGCCGACGGCGCCGAATTCCGCACCGACTACTATGTATTGCAGAATATAGAACCCGGCGATATCGAAACGGTGAAACTGCCCAATGCCGCGCGGGGTACAAACGTGGTCAGCCATATCGTGAAAGTGAAAAGCAACGAACTGACCAACGGTGAAATGATCCTCGTGGGTAATCATTACGTGGCCAAATAATGGACCTGGAGGCCCTCATACGCAAAGAACATTCCAAAGCCAATTGCAACCGGGTCATCAAATGGGTGGGCGGCGATCAGCGGCGCTTCGACGAACTTTTTCGCTTATACGTCACCGGTGATAAACTCCTTTCGCAACGGGCCGCCTGGCCGCTGGGCGAAATCGCGATCGCCCATCCCCCGCTGATCCGGAAACATTTATCCCGGCTGCTCCAATTCGCGAAACAACCCGGCCGGCATGAAGCCGTTAAACGCAATACCCTGCGCATCCTGCAGTTCGTTCCGCTGCCCAAAAGATGGCACGGACCTGTAATGGACGATTGCTTCCGCTTTATCGCTTCCCCCGCCGAGAAACCAGCCGTTAAGGCCTATTCGCTGACGATACTCCGGAACTTCACCCGTGACTATCCCGATATCAAACAGGAATTGATCACAACGATTCATGATCGCTGGGAATATGAAACCCCCGCCTTTCATTCCTGCGGGCGAAAAATTCTTGAAGCGCTGAAATAAAAATCCCTATTCGCTCCGGGCCTCTATTTTTTTGGTTTATTAAACTCACGGAATATCAGCCGCAGGTTCTGGTCGTACGTGATATAATTATAGAGCCAGTTGCAAAAAACAAAGAACCGGTTCTTCACGCCAAGGATCAACATCAGGTGCAGGCTCATCCAGACCATCCAGGCGAAGAAACCCCCGAAATGCAGCCGGGGTTTGGGAATATCCACCACCGCCAGGTTTCTCCCCACCGTGGCCATCGAACCCTTGTCGCGGTACTCGAATTCATAGAGCCGCGAGGCCCCCGCCTTTCTTTCCATCAATCGCAGGTTCCCAGCCAGCAGGTCGGCCTGCTGGATAGCCACCGAAGCCACCTGCGGATGACCCTGCGGATATTTTGGCGTCTCCATATAAGCAAGGTCGCCTATCGCATAAATATTAGTCGTTCCCATCACCAGGCAATGCCTGTCTGTTTTTATCCGGTTACCCCTGGCTATTAACTCTTTGCTGATGCCATTTGGAATATTTCCTTTAATGCCGGCAGCCCAGATCAGGGTACTGCTCACGATCCGGTTTCCATCAGACAGGGTCACAACCCGGCCATCATAGTCCTTTACAAGCGCGCCGGTCATAACCGTTACGCCCAGTTTTTCCAGGTATTTCCTTGACTGCACCGATGATTTTTCGCTCATGCTGCCCAGGGTCTTGCCCGAGCCCTCGAGCAGGTAAATATTCATTTTTGAAAAATCCAGTTCAGGATAATCCCTTGGCAATACATATTTTTTCATTTCGGCCAGGGCGCCTGAAATTTCAACGCCCGTGGGCCCGCCCCCTGCCACCACGATATTCATCAGGCTTTGCATGATCTCCGGGTCGGTTACCGTCAGCGCGTTTTCGAAATTCTGCAATAAGCGGTAGCGCAATTGAAGCGCTTCCACCGTCGATTTCATCGGGAAGGCGCTGGCCGCGAGCTGTTCGTTCCCGAAAAAATTGGTATCGGCCCCGGTGGCCAGTACCAGCGCGTCATAATGGATCTCTTCCGCGTCGGTCACCAGTTTGTTTTCCGCGGGCAGCACCTGTTGTAGTTCCGCGAGCCGGATCCGCACATTCCTGCTTTTCTGGAATACTTTACGAAGGGGAAATGAAATATTGCTGGCATCCAGCCCCGCCGTCGCCACCTGGTAAAACAGCGGCTGGAACTGGTGATAATTGAAACGGTCGATCAGGAGCACTTCGAAACCGGGCTTGTTGTTCAGCCTGCGGGCCAGCCGCAAGCCGCCAAATCCCGCCCCGACGATAACGACTTTCATAACCTGGATTTAAGAGACAAATTTATGGAATTTTCAATAATTATTGAAAATAGTGAATAACTAATTTTCCCGGGTCCCGGGCCGTACGGTCATAAAAAAGCCGCCCGTTTCACAGGCGGCCATTATTTTTCGCAAGCTATTTTTTAATTACAAACGCAATCGGGCCTGTTCGGGCAATGGGCCGTTTTGGGGCAATCCTTTTTTTCCGTGCAGGTCCTGGTACATTCGGTTTTCGCTTTTTTAGCGGCTTTCTTTTTCCCGCCTCCCCCGTTGATGGCGAATGCGAAACTGGCCACGAGCGTCAGGGCGGCTATACCAAGAAGTAGTCTTTTCATATTTTACTGTTTTAATGCAAACCAAGATATGGTTTTTCCCGGATTTAAAAAAGTTCGTTTTAGTACAATACCCTTACCCGGATCGTTTCCTTTACTTCCTTCAGCAGCTGCAGGGCGCGCGACGAAAGCAGTTTGTCCACATCCAGCACCACGTAACCGATCTCTTCATTGGTCTTGAGGTATTGCCCCAGGATATTGATCCCGTTATCCGAAAGACGCTTGTTAATCGCCGAAAGCACCCCCGGAACATTCTTATGTATATGCAGGATGCGGTGGCTCCCCTCCTGCGGCGGCAGGGCCAGGGCCGGCACCGTATGCGAACCCAGCGTGATCCCCTTTTCGAGATAGTTAAATAACTTGACGCTCACATCCTCCCCGATATTTTGCTGCGCCTCTTCGGTGCTGCCGCCGATATGCGGCGTGAGTATTACGTTGGGACAATCCTGCAGGGGTGTGCTGAACGGGTCGCCGTTTTTTTCGGGTTCATGGGGAAATACATCCACGGCCGCGCCGCCGGTATGACCTTCAAGGATCGACCGGCGCAGGGCTTCCAGGTCCACCACTTCACCCCTCGCATAGTTGATGAGGATCGAACCCTTCTTTGTCAGTCGCAGGTTTTTTTTATTGATGAGGTTTCTGGTCAGCGTGGTTTCGGGCACATGCAGTGTGATGATATCGGACTGCCGTAATATTTCTTTCAGTGATTTCGCGTCTTCGGCATTACCCAGCGGAAGTTTGGTTTCCACATCGTAAAAAAGCACTTTCATTCCCAGCGATTCGGCCAGCACGCTTACCTGCGAACCGATATTACCGTAACCGATGATGCCCATCGTTTTTCCGCGCAGTTCATAACTCCCCTTCGCTTCCTTCATCCACCTGCCTTCATGCGCGGCTTTGTTCTTGTCGGGAATTTTCCGGATCAGCATGATCGCCGCGCCGATCACCAGTTCGGCCACCGATCTGGTATTGGAATAGGGCGCGTTGAACACCACCACCCCGTTGCGCGTGGCGGCCCGCAGGTCTACCTGGTTCACCCCGATGCAAAAACAACCGATCGCCTGCAGTTTCTGCGCCGCTTCCAGCACCCGTTGCGTAACCTGTGTCTTGGAACGGATACCCAGGATATGCACGTTCCTGATCTCCGACACCAGCTGGTCTTCGGTCAGGGCCTTCGCGATCTTGTCTACCTGCACATACCCGTAACGCCGGAAATTCTTTACCGCCACTTCGCTGATATTCTCCAGGAATAATATCCTGATCTTTTCTTTGGGATAACTCGTGCCGCCGGTTGTAGCCATGCTGCAAATATAGTCAGCAGGAACCTTTATCCCGTTTTACAGGGATGGGGAAAACTAGGTCACGCCCGCTCGCAACGCCCCGGTTATATTTGTCCAAACCCGTATGCATTGAAACCCCTGGTCTGTATCATCTTCCTGGCAGCGTGGCTGGCCGCCTGCCAGCAATCTTCTACCCGCAAAAAAGCAAATGAAGATTCGCTGGAATATTACCCGCCCGCTCCGGCTGCGATTGGAAAAGAAGAATTCCGTTATTATTACCGGGAGCTCAGCAACTTTTTCGATACTTCCCTGCTCAATGCCGGTTTCAACGGCGGTATCCTCATCGCGAAGAACGGCGAGATCATTTATGAAAAATACAGCGGGCTGACCGACCTCCGCAAAAAAGATTCGATCACGGCCGAAACAGCCCTGCACATCGCCTCCACCTCCAAAACCTTTACGGCCACCGCCGTACTGCGCCTCATACAGGAAAACAAATTGTCGCTGAACGACACCATCACGAAATTCTTCCCGGCCCTTCCCTACCCCGGCATCACCGTGCAGATGCTGCTCAGCCACCGCAGCGGTCTTCCCAATTATATTTATTTCGCCGATCACAGCGACTGGGACAAAAAGAAAAAAGCCACCAATGAAGACATCCTGCAGATCATGTACAGGGATCAGCCCAAAAGAAGTTACCCGCCCGGTAAGCGGTTCTACTACAGCAATACCAACTTCATGCTGCTGGCGATGATCGTGGAAAAGGTGACGGGCAAAACATTTCCCGAATACATGCAGCAGAAATTCTTCGGGCCGCTGCAAATGACGCACAGTTTTGTTTTTACGCTGAAGGACACGCTCACCGCCACGCCCTCCTTTACGCCTTCTGGCGGGTACTGGGATTATGATTTTCTCGACGGCACCTACGGCGATAAGAATATTTACACCACGCCGCGCGACCTGCTGAAATGGGACCAGGCCCTGTACAGCGGGCAGGTGATCCGCGCCGGCCTGCTCGATACGGCTTTTGCACCTTACAGTTTTGAAAAACCTTCGGTACACAATTACGGGCTGGGCTGGCGATTGCAATTATTGCCCAACGGGAAAAAAGTGGTCTATCATTTCGGCAAATGGCATGGCTTTAACGCCGCCTTCGCGCGGCTGATGGATGAAAAAGCAACCATCATTATTCTCGGCAACCGCTTTACCCGAAAGATCTATTCCGCCGCCCATCTCTGTTATGATTTCTTCGGCGATTACCAGCAACGGCGCGTGAACGACGAAGAAGAGAGCGACAGCCTCAAAGCGACGGTGCAGCGTGCCGAAACCGTCCCCGTCAAAAAAGAAAAGAGAAAACCCTAAATCATTCCTTTTATGAAAATTGTTTGCCAACTTTAGGGTTGGTATGAAGATCCTTTCTGCAGATGAAATACGGAACTGGGACCAGTACACGATCCTGCACGAGCCGGTCGCGTCGCTCGACCTGATGGAACGGGCCGCCGGCAAATGCGCGGGCTGGCTGCTGCAGCAATATCCCGACGCGGCTTCGTTCAGCGTTTTCTGCGGCAAGGGCAATAACGGCGGCGACGGGCTCGCCATCGCCCGCATGCTGCTGGAACAGAAATACCCCGTAACGGTGCATATCCTTGAATTCGGTCACAAGGGCACCGACGACTTCCAGGCCAACCTGGCGCGGCTCCATAAATTTCCCGACGCCGATATTCACTTTATCCAGACCGAAGAAAATTTTCATCCCATCCCGGAAGGACAGATCGTTATCGATGCGCTCTTCGGATCCGGTCTCAACCGCGGTCTGGAAGGCGTCACCGCCAAACTGGTAGAACATATCAATTTATCGGGACGCGAAATCGTTTCCATCGACATACCCAGCGGCCTGTTCACCGACCGCTCTTCAAAAGGACATATCGCCGTGCATGCCCGGCATACCCTAGCCTTCCAGTGTTACAAACCGGCATTCCTGTTCGCCGAGAACCAGGACGCGACCGGCGTGATACATATTCTCGATATCGGTCTGCACCCCGCTTATTACGACAGCCTTTCATCGCGCTATGAATTAACGGATGAAAAACTGGTCGCGTCTATTTATAAACCACGGAAACGTTTTTCCCACAAGGGAAATTTCGGTCATGCCTTACTGGTAGCCGGCAGTTACGGTAAAATGGGCGCCGCGGTGCTTGCTGCCCATGCCTGCCTGCGCAGCGGTGCGGGTTTGCTCACCTGTCATATTCCGAAAAGCGGGTACGGGATATTGCAGACCGCCGTGCCGGAAGCCATGTTGCAAACCGACTTCAATCCCTCTTTCAATACGAAACTGGCGGATGATGAGCTTTCCCGGTATGAATCCATCGGTATCGGACCCGGGATCGGAACGGCGTCCGAAACCAAAATGCTGATCCGCGAGATCTTTGATACCTACCGCAACCCCATCGTCATCGATGCGGACGCGCTGAACTGCCTCGCTTCCCAGAAAGACCTTGTTTCCCTCGTACCCGCGGGTTCCATCCTGACCCCGCATCCCAAAGAATTTGAAAGATTGTTCGGTGAATCGCCCAACGATTTCGAACGCGCCCTGCTCGCCATGCAAAAAGCGAGCGAGTTAAAATGCGTGATCGTACTGAAAGGGCACCATAGTCTGGTGGCCACGCCCGACGGGAAAGGATTTTTCAATTCAACCGGTAATCCCGGCATGGCTAAAGCCGGCAGCGGTGATGTACTCACCGGTATCCTCACCGGTTTGCTGGCGCAGGGTTACCATTCGGTGGAAACCGCCATCTTCGGCGTGTACCTGCACGGACTGGCGGGCGACCTCGCGGCGGCGGAATACGCGGAGGAAGCGATGCTGGCCGGTGATATTATTCAATGCCTTGGCGCGGCATTCCGGCAATTCAGGCAGGAATGATTTTATTTCCATTCCATTCATCAATTTACTTCCCCGTGATGAAGAAAAATCCTTAGCTTAAGTCCGAAAACCCGTGACAGCGGTATCACGGGTCCGCCACTAAAATGTTCCTTCATAAAACCAACGCAACATGAAAAAAATGCTTCTTTCCGGTTTTGTCGCAGCCCTGCTGTATTTGCCAATGTCCGCACAGATCGATGCCGGTCTTTTTCGTTTTCCAGATGTATCCCAAACGCAGATCGTATTTACCTATGCCAACGATCTCTGGATCATCCCGCGCGAAGGCGGTACGGCCATCAAACTCAGTTCGCCCCCGGGGGTGGAATCATTTCCGAAGTTTTCGCCCGATGGAAAGTCGATCGCATTCAGCGGCAATTACGACGGGAACGTGGATGTTTACCTGATGCCCGCCAGTGGCGGTGTGCCGCAGCGGCTGACCCAGCACGGGATGCCCGACCGCGTGGTGGACTGGACACCCGACGGGAAGAGGATATTGTTCGCCTCCCCGCGTGAAGCCGGCCGCGAACGTTTCAACCAGTTCTTCACCATTGCAGCGAAGGGCGGCCCTGCGGAAAAACTGCCGCTGGCCTACGCCGAATTCGGTTCCTATTCGCCCGACGGCAAACAAATGGCCCTCACCTTCCGTTCACAGGTGTTCCGCAACTGGAAAAGATACCGCGGCGGATGGAACGCGGATATCCATATTTTCAATTTCGCCAATTCGGCATCGGAAAATATTTCAGCCGCAAGCGATGCCGCCGATGAACTGCCCATGTGGTACGGCAACTCTATATATTTTCTCTCCGACCGCGGTCCGGAAGTGCGGATGAACCTCTGGCGCTATGATATCGGGAAAAAAACTTTCCAGCAGCTGACTAACTTTAAGGACTATGACGCGCATTATCCTTCGATGGGCCCTTCCGATATCGTGTTTGAAGCCGGTGGTAAACTCTACCTGTACAATTTAACCTCCCAGCAAACCCAGGAAGTGAAAGTGAACCTGGTGGCCGATAAAGCGGGGCTGAAACCCGTTTCCGAATCTGCTGAAAAATACATCCAGCATACCGGGATCAGTCCCGATGGCAACCGCGTACTGGCCGAAGCCCGCGGCGACCTGTTCACCCTCCCCGCGGAAAACGGCTTCGTCAAAAATCTCACCCGTTCTTCGGGTACTGCTGAACGTTATCCTGCCTGGTCGCCCGACGGAAAATATGTGGCGTACTGGAGCGATCAGTCGGGTGAATACGAACTCTGGCTCCAGGAACCCGAGAAAGAAGGTTCCGCTAAAAAACTGACCAGCTATGGCCCCGGTTTCCGCTATAACCTGTTCTGGTCGCCCGACAGCAAAAAAATGGCTTTTATCGACAAGGCCATGCAGATAAAAGTTTATGATCTTGGCAGCGGACAGACGACGGATGTGGACCGCGGCCTGCGCATGTCGCACGGGTCACTCGAAGGATTTACCTGCAATTGGTCGCCCGACAGCCGCTGGCTCGCGTACAGCCGCGACCTGGAGAACTACCACAATGCCATTTTCATCTATGATTATAACAATAAAAAAGGGCAGCAGGTCACCAGCGGTTATTATGATTGTACGAATCCGGTCTTTGAACCCGATGGAAAATACCTGTACCTGCTCACCAACCAGAATTTCCAGCCCAGTTACAGCGATATCGACAACACGTTTATTTATGCCAACAGCACGCAACCGGCCGTGATCAGCCTGAAGAAAAGTACGCCGGCCCTCCTGCTTCCCAAAAACGATAAGGTGGAGATAAAAACGGAAGAGCCTGCCGCCAAACCCGACACGGCAAAAAAGGAAACACCGGCAGTTGCGGATAAAAAACCAAAGACCGCCGCTGTGGACATTGATTTCGACGGAATCGAAGCCCGGATGATGATCCTGCCGGTTAAAGCGGGCAACTTCGGCAACCTCGGCGCGGTAAAGGGAAAGATCCTGTATGCATCATTCCCCAATACGGGCGCCGGCGGTGGAAAATCGGCCATCAAATACTTTGATATTGATAAAAGGGAAGAAAAAACGATCATCGAAGATGCAGGCTCCTACTGGCTCTCGGCCGACGGCAAAAAAATGCTGGCGCAGCGCGGCAACAGCTGGGCCGTGATCCGGCCGGAGGAAAACCAGAAATTCGACAAACCCTTACGCATAGCCGAAATGCGGATGACGGTGGATCCCGTGGCCGAATGGAAACAACTTTTTATGGACACCTGGCGGATGGAAAGGGATTATTTCTACGACGCGGGCATGCACGGCGTAAACTGGAACCTGGTAAAGGAACGCTACCTGAAAATGCTGGAAGGCGCGCTGAGCCGCGAAGAGGTGAACGTGGTGATCGGGGAAATGATCGGCGAACTGAACGCTTCGCATACCTATAAATCGGGCGGTGATGAAGAACAACCCAAGAATGATCCCGTGGGTTACCTCGGGGTTGACTGGCAGGCCGAAGGCGATTATTACAAGATCAGGAAAATTATCCGCGCCGCGAACTGGGATGCCGAAGTACGTTCTTCACTGAGTATGCCTGGTGTGGACATCAAAGAGGGATCTTATATTCTTGCCGTGAACGGGGTGCCCCTTACTACTGCTGAAGAGCCCTTTGCCGCCTTCCAGGGGCTGGCGGGAAAAACGGTGGAACTTACTTACAACAGCAGCCCCTCATGGAACGGCGCCAAAACGGCGATCGTACAAACGATGAGTGATGAAAGCCGCCTGCGCCACCTCGCCTGGATCGAAGAGAACCGCAAACGCGTGGAAGAAGCCAGCAACGGCGATGTGGGTTATATCTATGTGCGCAGCACCGGTGTTGACGGGCAGAATGAACTGATCCGTCAGTTCAATGCGCAATGGGATAAGAAAGCGCTGGTGATCGACGAACGCTTCAACAGCGGCGGACAGATTCCCGACCGCTTTATTGAAATGCTGAACCGCACCCCCCTCGCCTTCTGGGCGATCCGCGATGGTGAAAACTGGCCCTGGCCTCCTTTCGCGCACTTCGGGCCCAAAGTAATGCTGATGAACGGGTGGAGCGGTTCGGGCGGAGACGCTTTCCCGGATTATTTCCGCAAGAAAGGTTTGGGTCCGCTGATCGGCACGCGCACCTGGGGCGGACTGATCGGTATCAGCGGCGTTCCCCAGCTGATCGACGGGGGTAGTATCACGGTTCCTACATTCAGGATGTATAACCCGGACGGAACCTGGTTTAAGGAGGGACATGGTGTTGATCCCGATATCGACGTGCCGGAAGACCTGACCGCCATGGCGAAAGGCACCGACCCGCAACTGGAAAGAGCCATTACGGAGATAAAGGAATTGCTGAAGAAAAAAGGCTTTACCCGGCCCAAAGCGCCGCCGGTGGAAAACCGGAAAGGCTTTTAACGTGAAAGCGCATACCTGTTAACGTTACTAACGACGTAAAATACAAAGGCCGGTTCGAACAGGAGTTTCCCTATCCCGGAAATCCCCAACGAACCGCCTTTGTGTTCAGGTGGATAAGAATAATGGCACCGATGTTGAATCAGCATCACCCCCTTCCCTGCCGGAACAGGTCTTTGAATACAATAAAGAAACCCGCAATTAAGCGACCCAAACTGTTATCCCCGTCTGCAGATTACTTCATTACATCCCCTGACTGCCACTATCATCTATCAACTATCATCTATCAACTTTTATCTTTTAACTTTTATCTATTAACTTTTATCTATTATCTTTTATCTATCAGTTATTATCATTTTTCTGACTCCTGAACAACCTCCGCACCAGCCGCATGGCCCTCACCGGTCTTCCGCCGGCCGCGTCGAGTAAGGTTTTGGCCGCGGTTTCCTTTGCCATGCTCATCAGTTGATTTTTGAACAACCCGCAGAGGTCCGACAGCTGCCCCGACATTTTTCCGGAGAGATCCTTATAAAATGTAGCGGAATCGGAAGCCAGCCAGCTGGTATTGACCGTTTTTTTATCGGAACCCACGTAATAGACAAGACTGGCGGGCATGGCCGTTTGCAGGTCTTTTACTTTGCCGCTCATCGTCATGCTTTCCACGCGGATCCGTTGTTCCTCTAATTTTTGAAATACGTCATTCCCGAATCCAAGAAGGCTCAGCGCCGCCGGCAGGAAACCGATCAGTTTGTGTTGCAGATGGGCTGTGTCGGCCGATAATTTTATATCGCTGTTCAGCAGGTCGGCAAAACTCAGGGCCTTAATATCAAATATCCCGTTCATCATCCCGTTGAGATTTCCGTTCAGTTTGAACTGGTAACCTTCTTTACCGCTGATGAGATCGGCGGCAGCGCCGGGTTTTGTTTCGTGGTTCAGCGCACCGGTGATTAAACTGAGGAAAGAACCCTGGTTGTTTTCGGTATTCAATCCGGTAAACTTTAAAATAGTCTTCCCGGCGGAATCGACCTGGATCCCGTCTTTTTTTCCCAGCAGGGTCAGCCCCTTTCCCAGGCTTTCCGGTAACTGGCCCGAAACAGCACTGAGCTTATCCGTTTCATCGAAAATGGCTTTAAACAGTACACCGGGCGTGCCGAGGAAAGTGGATGTTCCCGTAAGGATCGTATGATTCCCCTCTTTACTGATGATCCCGGGTCCGTTCAGCGATAAAAGGGATTGATCCTGGATATTGACGGCCTTCAGCAGTTTCTTTTCATACGCCGACGGATCGGCAGAAGCGGCGGGGATAACCTGGGCCCGGATTGCGGTAACGCATAAAACCGGAAGCAGAAAGAGCAACTGATAAAATTTATTTTTCATAACTGATTTATTTTTTGTGGTGGATAGAAGAATAACTTTTCCTTTCTTATAAATAAACCGGTAAACGTCCTGCTGCTGAAACAGAAGGCGTTTACCGGGTACATAAACGCTATTGATCATAAACCGATTTTATCGGCGCGCCTTCGGGTATATCCCTGAAGTCATTGTAGTCGATCGTTTTGATGTTCCGCATATCAAACTTCATATAATCCCAGCTGGCCTGGTCGAAAGGCAACTGACGTTTGACGCCGTGATCGATGGTCCAGGTGCGCACCAATCCCTGCATGGGGTTTGGACGGATCAGGGTCCATTGCTTTCTTGTGGGGAAAGGCGTTCCTTTCGGAAGTTTGGTGAGGTTGGCAGGCGTCACTTTTACCACCATGTCGAATGAATAACCCATGTACCCGAATGTTTCCGCATCGGGGAAGGCCCTCAGTTTCTGGGCCACTACTTTATACACGGTCGGATCCCCGTCGGCCTGGTAAATGCCGTTATCGAGCAGTTTCACATCGGGCAGCAGTTTGACCGGAATGGGATCTCCCAATTGTATCAGTTCAAGGTCAGCTTTCGGAATACTGGTAACATCGGAGGCCTGGATTTTCATCATGCTGAATGTTTCCATATCCGGTATCCATCTCCGCTTTCCGTCTTTTATATAATAGATCGCCGCTTCATTATTTGCACGGTATACCATACCATTTCTGAAAGAAGGGATCGGATCGCCGATGATCGCGCCGACGCGCATATCGGGCGTGATCGTCGTAACCACGGGAGTCAGTCGCACCCCGGCAATAGTTTCATCGTCAGGCAACAGGCGCAACACCCCGCCGAAATACACATATTTCTCCGTCTCCCCTTCGAACTGGAAAATTTTTCTTTCCGCCCATTGTTCTACCGGGATCATACTGGCCGGACCGGGACCGGCAGGATTCCAGACAATGTTTCCCGCTTTGTCGAAATGGAATTTACCCGAATCGGAAACCGGGCGGCTGGGCACGGCCACCATGGTGGTGATCGTGGTATTGTTCCGCCCGTCAAACGCATAGGTCAGGGTGCGTAGCTGCATGTAAATATTATTGTTTACATACTTGAGATAATACCAGCCCATTTCATCCGGCACCTGTTCCATCACAAGCAGTTCGCGTTCGTAATGGTCACTTTCATGAGGGATCAGGAAACAATAGTAGGGCGCTTTCCCCTGTTCCTGCCGCGCCTTGGTCAGCAGGCGGCCGTTGTAGGCCGATACCAGGAAGAATTGTCCTTCCGTCGTGTGCGGCACGAGCTGCCAGATCTGTTCCATCGGGGTATTGGGAGGAAACTGGCGCGGGGCCAGTTGTGCAGGCGTATTGTCGAGTGTATTCGGCTGCCCCTGCACGATCATCCCGGGAAACTTTGTTACGATGCGGTATCCCGGTCCGTTCTTCATGAACAGTTTCCTTTTATCGTCATTGCCACCGACGCCCTTTGTCAGCAACGCGAGTGTGTTCCGGTAAATCTTCGACACGATCGCTGCTGTAAAGCGTCCGAATTCTTTTGCAAAATCAATGCACTTATTCCAGGCAACCAGGGTGATGCTGCGCACCGTGGCGACGGCAGTGCCCGCCACGCTGACTACGGTCTGGCTTATTTTCTGTGCGTCTTCCACTGCATTGTTGAATGTCGTCTTGGCCAGGCTGACGGCCTGTAAAGTGACATCTTTTGCCAGGTTGATCACATCCTGCGCGATCTTCGCAATGGCGCCGAATACGGCCATAGCTTTATCCTTAATCGCGGCGCAGATATTGCTGACCATTTCATCCAGGTTGTTCAGTTTTACGTTTACATCCAGTTCATGCTTATCGCCGGCGATACTGAATTTTATTTTTGCCCTGGAATAGGAATTCCATCCGCTCAGGGAGGCAGTCGTGTTGAAACTTTCAAAACGGAATGTGTTCAGGCAATCTTTGATCAGGGGGATGCCGCCGAAAAGACTGGAAAGCCCGGACATTAATTTATCCTGCAGTTTACCGGCCTCGAGGCTCACGCTGACGGTGGTGGTATTAATAAAATCCCTGAAACTCCCGATATTCGCGTTCACGGTCGCATCCACCAGGTTGAATACTTTCGTCTTCATATAACAGGAATACCCGCCCGGTGTCAGTTCCACCCGCGCAGCTCCTTTCAGCGTATTGAAGAAATTAACCCGGGCGTTCAGGAAAAATATCCGGTCTGTGCCCGCAATCGCGGGATCGGGTACATCTTTCAGCAAGAGGCTTTTCACCCCGTTGATCATGTTATTGGTGCTGAGGTCCAGGAAAATTTCCGCGGAATCGGAACCGTTCGCGCCGGTCAGTTCGAAAACGGTAACATTATTCGGATTGAAACGAATGGGGCTCAGTTTTCCCCGCAGGGTCAATCCTCCCTGTAAAGCGCTCAGGCTTCCTTCGATGCCCACATCAAAAAGACCTTCAAGATTGGCAAACTTACCGTTGGCCGCGATACGGATACCGGGTTCCCAGTTATCCGATAATTTCATCGTGGTCGGGCATTGACTCATCAGGTTCCCCTCCAGGAGCAGACCCGACCGGAGACTGGTAGGCGCACCGGGCGGTACGATCTTCAGGTAAGCGTCTTTCAGTTCCATGTTAACGAAATCGTTCAGCACCCGGAGATAACTGTATTTCGAACTTTCATATTTTGATTTAACATCCCGTTGCAGGAACTGGCTCACGAGGTTGGCGAGACTCAGGTTGCATACCCTGCCCAGGAACATATTCTGATTCGGCTCATTGGGGTTAATGGCCACCGTTACTTCACCCACCGATTGCCCGTACTGCATCTGCCCGGTAAAGAACAGGTCGTCAGGATAAGCAATAGGTAGGGGGCCTTCGAGGGTAATGTTCATCCCGGATTTGAACTTGAGCGCGTTAAAAGAGATACCCGGTATACCATAAGCGTTTTGCCAGAGGGAATTCATACTGCCGGAAAAACCCATGGTCACCATATTGGGTCCGGTGGTTTTAACAAACATGCTGGCCGCAAAATCCAGGGGCGCGTTCCTGGTCGGATCCAACAGCATGCTCCAGAGCGCGCCGATAGATAATTCCACTGATTGTGATGTGGGCGTGACCGCTACGGCCAGTTTGAGCTGCGACAATCTCCCGATCTCGACATCCTTTATCTTCAGCGACATATTGTCGTTGAAATTGATGTCTCCTTCGAGCGAAAACTCCCCGATATTCACAGCAGATACATTGGCCCGGAACATCACGCTGCTGACCGGGTTCGCGCTGCTCAGCATCTGCATGAATTTCGGGGCGAATGTCCGCAGGGGCTGCGTGAGCTTGTATTTATTCAGCAGGTCATCAACCGGAATCCAGGCCACGAAGGAAAATCCTTTCTGTATCGTAGTGCTGCCCGATCCGAGGTTGGCGAAAATGGGCAGGCTGGTTTCCAGTTCCTCGTCGATCGTGGATACCACGAGGGCGATATTGGTCAGGCCGATTTTCCGCATGGTTCGGATCGCCGGCACCTCATCGTTGGATTCGGGCAGGGAGAATCCCGCCATTACGCCCCACTTATATTGGGTGGGCGGAACAGGCGGGGGCTTATTGGGCGGCGGGTCGGGATCAAATTCCAGGCTGCTGTTCTCTCCCGATGAATCGGTGGCGATATCCCGGCCTTCGAGCGTGGTACGCTTGACGAGGATATTTACATTTCCAAGGGGAGAACTGCCACTGAAAATAAAAGTATATGCACAGGGTCTAATGGCGAGCTCGGCGGAACTGACCGATAATAAATTATTGACCCCCGGAGGTATCAGCGGTTTTTCAACACCCAGGTTCTCAAATATCGTATTGAAAGAAAGATTGCCGATACCAAAACGCAGCTCCCATTCTTTGGGGTCCCTGACCAGGTTGGTTTGCATGGAAAAGGGAATGGGGTTCGTCAGCCCCCAGGCTACGGTAGCATCAAAGGAACCCGAAACGGAAGGCTGTGTTAAAGGGTTCGCGACGCGGTAACCAATCGACATATTGGTCAGCTTCAGCGCGGAAAGGTTGAAGATCTTAATCGAGGATGGGATCGCGAAGTCGACGCCCACCGAATCGATGGTGAGCGTATTGGTGAAATTGATGAAGTATTTACTGACCAGCAGGCTTTTCTTCACATCATCGGGAAGAAAGAGATTCATCCAGTCGCCCGACTTCAGGATCGAAGTCATATTGTCTGCGCTGAGCTTTGGACCTAGCGGCACTGATACTTCAAAGCGCCGGATCAGTCCCCCCTGGTCGAACTTTGCGTTAAACCCCACATTCAGCAGATCAAAGAAATTACACTGACCGGCCAGGGTATGCGTCTGGTCGGTCTCTGTCAGGCTGCTTGATGTGATCTGGATCTTTGCTTTGTCAACGATGCGTCCCACATCATCGAGCATCCGGGCAATAAATTCTTCCTGTGTACTGGGAACGGCCTGGGAAAAGATAGGCCCGGCAAATGCCAGCAGCATGGCCCCGGCTAAAAGGATAGATTTCAGCGGTCTCATGGTAAATAAATTAAGTGGTTAAGTACTGCGATGTTCCGGGCGGGCAGGCAAACGAGCGCGCAGGAAAGAATGGCTTGTTTCTGTACCGGTGGCCCTGTTTTCAAATCTAGCTCCGCAGGAAGGGGGAAGGTTGTTTGGAATCGGCCAAAGACTGTCAATTTCCGGCCAAAGCGCAGTTTCGGCTATCCCGAAGCCTGACGATGAGGGAAAAACGGTTTTCCTTAGGCCGGTTTTTGGTTGGCAAATTCGGTGGGTGTTTTACCGAATTGTTCGCGGAAACACTGGGAAAAATAAGAAGCCGTTTCAAACCCTACCGAATACGCGGTATCGGCAATGGAATGCCCGGATGAAATGAGGATGGCGGCTTTTTGCAGCCGGTACCGGCGGATGAATTCAACGGGGGAGATATTCAGGATGGCTGTCAGTTTCCGGTGCAGGGAGCGCTGGCTCATCGTCATAAGCCGGGCCAGGGTTTCAACCGAAAGGGCCGGGTCGTCGATATGTTCATCCATCTGCCGGTAAAGTTCCTGTATAAAAATATCGTGCACATGGGGCAACTGCTGCAGGGGGGCTTCGGGCAACAGTTGTTTTTGCAGGTGTTTGCGTAACCGCTCCTGCTGATCGACGAGGTTTTGCAGGTTTTGCTCGAGTTCGCGCTGGTGAAAGGGTTTGGTCAGGTAGGCATCCGCTCCCTGCTTCAATCCTTCCAGCCGGCTTTCCTGCGCGGCTTTTGCGGTGAGCAGGATAAACCCGATATGACCGGTGCGCGGATCCTCCTTTACCAGCTGACAAAGGGCATAGCCGTCCATTCCCGGCATCATCACATCGGAGACGATGATATCCGGCATTTCCTTCACCGCGAGGTCGAAGGCGGCCCGGCCGTTACCGGTGGCGATCACCCGCCAGCGGGGTTCCAGGCTACCGGTAATGAACATGCGCAATTCGTCGTTGTCTTCCGCCACCAGTACCAGGGGTATTTCTTTGTTCAATTCGTCTTTCTCAACCGGCAGGCAGGTGGTTTCATCAGGGGCCGCCTGTTTTTCCGCCGCCCCCGCGCGGGTCACCGGGATCTCCACTACGAAGCGGCTCCCTTTTCCCGGTTCGCTTTCCGCCACTACTTTGCCATGCATCAGTTCTGTGAGCTCCCTGACCAGCGCCAGGCCGATTCCCGTTCCCCCTTCCGTACGGGTGGCCGAGTCGTCGGCCATATAGAACCGGTCGAATAAGCGGGATAACTGGTCAGGGGCAATCCCTTTTCCCGTATCCTTTACCGCAAGCCGGATACCGGGAGCTTTCTCACCCTCACCCATAACCGAAGAAACCGACACATCCACCGACCCGCCTTCAGGCGTGAACTTGATGGCATTCCCTACCAGGTTGAACAGGATCTTTTCCCATTTTTCGGGATCGAAAAGATATAAACCGCTTACATCTTTATTGATAAACTGTAACCGGATATTTTTTTCCCCGGCACGGAGTTCGAATTGCTGCACGGCTTCCTGCAGGAACAGGGCGATATCCCCCACCCGCGTGTGCACTTTCATTTGCCCCGATTCGATCTTTGAAATATCCAGCAGCTGGTTGATCAGCCTCAACAACTGGCCCGCATTGGTAAAAGCGTTCGTAAAAATGCGCCGGTCTTCGGGCGGATATTTCGGGTCATCCTTTAATTTCTCCAGCGGGGTGAAGATCAGGGTCAGCGGGGTACGCAGTTCATGCGTGATATTCGAGAAGAAACGTTCTTTGATCTCATCCACCTCTTTTAAATGCTGGGCCTTGCTTTGTTCCAGGGCGATCTCGTTCTGCATCCGGATCCGCCTGTTGCGGTATTTCCAGTATAAACTGACCAGTGATATAATAACGAGTCCATAAAAAGTATAGGCCCACCAGGTAGCCCAGAATGGCGGTCTGATCCGGATCAAAAGTTTTTTAACGTCGGGGCTCCAGCGTCCCGAACTGTTGGAGGCGTTCAGCAATAGCGTATAGGTTCCGGGGGGAAGCTTGGTATAAGTGGCGAGATTGCGGATTCCCGAAATAACCCAATCCTTGTCATACCCCTTCAGTATATACCGGTACCGGATCTTCCCCGGCTGATTGAACGCCAGTCCGGTGAATTCGAAACTCAGGAAGTTTTTATGATACGGCAATACCAGCTTCTCCAAATCATTGATGGGTTTGGGCAGGAGCTGATCATCATCGCCGTATTCCAGGTTTTTATTGTTGACGGAAAAACCGGTGATCCGGACGGGCGTGGCAAAATGATCTTCCCGGAAAAGCGATGGGTCAAAGACGGTATATCCCTTGCCGCCTCCGAATGCGATCCTCCCGTCGGGAAAGACAAAGGAATAAAAGCGGTTGAATTCATTTTCGGGAAGGCCATCACTGATATCAAAAACCGTTACGCTGTAATTCCGGCGGTGCAGGCGCCCGATCCCCTTGTTGGTGCTGAACCAGAGATAACCCTGCTTGTCGGGCACCACCGTATACACGGTATTATTGGGCAAACCCTCTTCCATTGTGAAACGGCGCAGGTACCCTTTTTTCTTGTCGAAGAGCAACAGCCCTTTCCCCAGGGTGCCGATCCAGAGCAGGTTTTCATCATCCGGGTCCGTGATCATGTCCGTAAACCGGTCGGAAGGCAGGTAATTATTTTTATCGAAATAGGAATACACCCGGAGCAGCGTATCATCCTTAAAGTGATAAAGACCCGAACCCTGTGTCAGCAGCCAATACCCCCCGTCGCGGTCGGTTTCCATATCGGCTACGGCCCCGCCGGTGATGCCATGCAATTGTTTTACTTCCGGCAAACGGTCCGGGTCTTTCCAGCGGTACAGCATATTGTTGACGCTGGTGGCCATCAACTCACCGGAACGGCTCCATCCCATGGAACAGATATTATTTTCGGGTATACCGGGCATGTGCAGCGTTGATATGCTTCCGTTCCGGAATTGGTAAACCGGGTTGCCCGATAACTGTTCATTGCCATACACCGAAAAGAACAGGCTGCCGCCCGGGACATAACAATAACGGAAATTATAGGACTCCCGCGTTTTCAGGAACCTTTCCGGTAACCGCCCGGATGCATCCCGGATGATGCGGGACATGACATCCGCATGAAAATTTTCACGGTAACCGGATGAAGTGAAGGGCAGCGAAGCAAAATCTATTTTATATAATCCGCCGGCATTGGTGCCGAACCAGCAAACATTGGAGCGGTCCAGCAGCAAACTTTGCGCATAATGGTATTCGTTAGCAGGGTAATTCCACAGATACGTGAAGGTCCCGTTCTTCTCCAGGCGAAACAGGTGACCCATTTTCTCGATATACAATAAGGAATCAGCTCCCGCCAGCAATGACTTGACGCCGTCTGCTATTCCCGTTTCCTTTTTTCCGCAGGATATGACCTGGAAAAGATTGGTCTTTTCGTCGTAAAACAGCAAGCGATTGTAATTGCCGGCTACCACCTGCCCGCCGGGCAGGCAAAGCAGCGGGAATGACAGGCCGGGATAGGGCACGGTAATGCTTTTATCCGGCCGGATCCCGGCGGGAAAAGGAATGAACCGGAACCTTGTTCTCGAGGTATCCGACACTTCCAGTCCTGCATCATGATACAGCCATAGGCGCCCGCTCCCGTCTTCAGCGAAGGACAGGATTTCATCCGACGCCAGTTTCCCGTTGCCTTTGGTGAATTCAGCGATGCGGTTATTATTGATATCCGTCATCCGCAAACCTCCCTCCCAACGGAGCGACCAGAATTGATCATTGCGTTCACTGAGCAACCGCAATGCTACTTTTTTTGAAAGGGAATCGATCAGGGGAAAGTTTCCCATCGGGAGCCATTTCAGCGAACGGGTATGAAAGCATCGCAGCTGGGAATTTTCAAACAGGATCCAGATCCGGTCCCGGCTGTCATATAACATTGTCAGTATGACTTCCGTGCTCAGCGAGGAATCAGCGGCAGGAGGCCGGAATGTCCGGAATTGCCGGCCGTCATACCGGGCCAGCCCGTCGCGTGTAGCGATCCATAAAAAGCCGTCTTTGTCCTGGACCATTGAACTGATAAAACTCTGCGGAAGACCTTCATCCGTGCTGTATCGCTGGTAATAGGTATACAGAGGTTGCTGGGCTGCCGAAGCAGTCAGCATCAGGCAGGCAATAACCAATAAACAGGGGGTTCGCATCGGGGGTGGAATCGGTCCGGTAATTTAGCTCAAACTTTCTTTAATTCAAGGGATTGCAGTGGTCGAAAAAAGATAATTGCGTCCCTTTTTTTAGCGCATAATTTGCCCCTCAACCCCTATCTTTGCCGGCCTTGTCCGCCCCGCTTCCGGGATGTCGGACCCGGCCGCCGGCCGGATTTCAATTAAAAAAGAAGATTAAGTTTTTAAGCTTATGGACAAATTAATCTATCTCGTTCCCGTCATGGGCCTGATTGGTTTATTGTATACCCTGGTAAAGTTCAACTGGGTTTCCAAACAGGATGCGGGCAACGAAAAGATGAAAGAAATCAGTGACCATATTGCCGAGGGGGCCATGGCCTTCCTGCGCGCGGAATGGAAGATTCTGGGCTATTTCGTGGTGATTGTTGCCATCCTGCTGGCCGTTATGGCTTCGGCCAATCCCCATTCACACTGGGCGATCGCGGTCGCCTTTATCGTCGGCGCCGTTTTCAGCGCCACGGCCGGTTATATCGGAATGAAAGTAGCTACCAAAGCAAATGTCAGAACTGCACACGCGGCCCGTACCAGTTTGAGTAAGGCCCTGAATGTTTCTTTCACGGGCGGTTCCGTGATGGGACTGGGCGTTGCCGGTCTCGCTGTATTGGGTCTGGGCGGTTTATTTATCGTACTCAAACAAATTTTCGCGCCTCACGCTGCGGTAAACTCGGAAGAAATGGTACGCACCATTGAAGTGCTGACCGGATTTTCACTGGGCGCCGAATCGATCGCGCTTTTTGCGCGCGTGGGCGGCGGTATCTATACAAAAGCGGCCGATGTGGGCGCCGACCTCGTGGGCAAAGTGGAAGCGGGCATCCCCGAAGATGATCCCCGTAACCCGGCGACTATCGCCGATAATGTAGGCGATAACGTAGGTGATGTGGCCGGTATGGGCGCCGATCTTTTCGGTTCCTATGTGGCCACCGTACTGGCAACGATGGTGCTGGGACAGGAAACGCAATCTGTTGATGAGTTTGGCGGCCTGGCCCCCATCCTGCTGCCGATGATGATCGCCGGTACGGGTATTTTATTTTCGATTATCGGAACCTGGTTCGTGCGCGTGAGCGATGCGGCCGGTATCAATACGGATAATGTGCAGAAAGCCCTGAATATGGGCAACTGGGGCTCGATCGTATTAACGGCGCTGGCCTCGGTCGGTCTTGTCTATTTTATTTTACCCGAAACCATGGTGCTGCGCGGTCATGAATTCACCAAATGGGGTGTGCTGGGCGCCATTGCCGTGGGCCTGGTCGTCGGCACCTTGATGAGCATGATCACGGAATATTATACCGCGATGGGCAAACGACCGGTGAAATCAATCATACGACAGTCTTCCACGGGTCATGCCACCAACGTGATCGGCGGACTTGCCGTGGGTATGGAATCCACTTTTCTTCCAATCCTCGTACTGGCGGCCGGTATCTGGGGTTCTTATGAATGCGCGGGACTCTATGGTGTGGCCATCGCCGCCGCGGGCATGATGGCGACCACCGCCATGCAGCTGGCCATCGACGCTTTCGGTCCCATTGCCGACAATGCCGGCGGTATTGCCGAGATGAGCGAATTACCAAAAGATGTAAGGGAAAAAACAGACGTGCTCGATGCCGTGGGCAATACCACAGCCGCTACGGGTAAGGGTTTCGCGATCGCTTCCGCGGCGCTGACCGCCCTCGCTCTCTTCGCCGCCTTCGTGGGCGTGGCGGGTATCGACGGTATAAATATTTATAAAGCGAAAGTGCTGGCCTCTCTTTTTGTAGGCGGCATGATCCCTTTTATCTTTTCATCGCTCGCCATCCGCGCGGTGGGACAGGCCGCGATGAGCATGGTGGAAGAAGTGCGCCGGCAGTTCCGCACGATCCCGGGCATCATGGAAGGAACGGGTAAACCCGAATACGATAAATGCGTGGCGATCTCCACCAATGCCTCCATCAAAAAAATGTTACTCCCCGGCGCCATTACCATTATTTCACCGCTTGCCATCGGATTCCTGCTGGGCCCTGAAGCCCTTGGCGGTTTTCTCGCGGGCGCTACGGTGAGCGGCGTACTGATGGGTATGTTCCAGAATAACGCCGGAGGCGCCTGGGACAACGCGAAGAAATCATTTGAAAAAGGCGTGGAGATCAACGGCGAAATGTTCTATAAGAAATCCGAACCGCATAAGGCATCCGTAACCGGCGACACGGTTGGCGATCCTTTTAAAGACACATCGGGTCCTTCGATGAATATCCTGATCAAACTGATGTCGATCGTATCGCTGGTCATCGCCCCCACCCTCGCGCAGATGAATAAAAAAGCCGCGGATACGGTTCCCCCGCCGACAGGAAAGACCCTGGAAATTAAACCGAAACAATTAGCTTTGCAGCAGAAAAATAATACCACCCTTTACCAATAACGGTACAAGAACTTAATCAGAACCATTCCTTAAGTCCTGTTGTGTCTACAACGGGACTTATTTTTTGCCCCGGGTTCATCCTATTAATTTTGCCGGAAAATTGTAAATTGGTAGCATACCTGTATCGCCGAGATGGGTATAAATAATTATATGCGAAAGAATTTCTTACTCTTTTTTGCACTGCTTTTTTCATACCTGCCATCTCCCGGTCAACCTGCGGCGGCTACTCCGGAATGGCTATTCATTTATTACATGCCCTATGATAATAACCTGAGCTTTTGGGAAAAGGAAATCACCGCGATGCTTAAGACGAATATCAGCCATACAAACGTGATGGCGGTGATCCAGGCCGACAATGCCGAACAAACCGGCAGTACCCGATACGTGATCAATAAGGATACTGTACTCCGGTATCAGGTCGCGACCGAATATTCCGCCAGCACGAAAACCTATGCGGATTACCTGGCCTGGGTATACCGGAATTTCAGTTTCAAAAAACAGGCGGTGGTATTCCTGGATCACGGCGGCAGGCTGGATGAACTTTGTCTCGACGAATACCCGGAAAACAAATTTCTGAAGGTAGACAGCCTCAGAACTGTATTTGAAAAACAAGATAAAAAAATCGATCTCCTTTTCCTGCAGGTATGCACCAAGGGGTCGGTGGAACCACTCTATGAATTCAGGAACGTCGCCGGCTTTACCCTTTGTTCCCAGACTGAACTTGGCGCGCCAAATTTCTACTATGAAGCATTGTTTTCCGGAATTTCAAGCGGGAAAATCAGCAGCACCCGCGACGTCATTAAAACAATAACAGAGAATGACACTTATAATATGTATAACGCCTATACCTGTATTGACAATTCCAAATGGGATAGCGTGTACAACCTGCTGAAAAAATTCACAGAAAGATACCCGCATAAAAAGAATTTTACAGCACCCCCGGGCACACTGGAAATATCCTATTTCGGGGAAAAGTACTGGGATATTGTTTCTTTCCTGATCGGACTCCCGGTAAGGGAGGCGGCGCTCGCTCAACTCAGAACCAGGTTGATCAGCGCTATCAAACAGGAACTGATCATCCTGTATAAAACGAACCCCAACAAAGAAGATATGAACAAATATTGCGGGTTATCTATACATGCCTTTGATAACAAAACCGCTTACCCCCGGCTAACGCTCTGGAAGCTTATCCGGACTTTGCAGAAAACAGGCAGGTAAGCCCGCCGTTCATTAACGGCGCTGTTCAAAAACGGGGAATGGGCTATCTTTACAATATCATTAAATTTACCCGGCTACTATGATCACTGGCAGCATACAGAATAAATCCCGTAAATATCAACTTTCCCGTTTTATAGCGGCAATTATGTCGCTGGCGGCTTTACCATTTGCAGCCGGGGCCCAGCAATTTTGCAAAGATGCCGATGATATAATACAGATGGAGCGGCTTTATCACCAGCGAATCGCGGCACGCGGCAATGCCACCGAAGCCTCGGGAAATTTTGATGTGAAATATTACCGCTGCGAATGGGAAGTGAACCCCGCGGTAAATTATATTACGGGCAAAGTAACCGTTTATTACCTCGTCACCTCTTCCGCCAACGCGTTGTCCTTTGATCTCATGAACGGGTTTACGATCGACAGTATCAAACAAAGAAATGCATCCCTCACCTGGCAATATGCTTCGAATATCCTGCAGGTAAATTTTCCGGCCACTGTCAGCGCCGGCACCCCCGACTCCCTGAGCATTTCCTATAAAGGCGTGCCGCCCAATACCGGTTTCGGTTCATTTGTACAAACCACCCACGCGGGCGTACCGGTGATCTGGACCCTGAGCGAACCCTATGGCAGCCGCGACTGGTGGCCCTGCAAGAACGGGCTCGACGACAAAGCCGATTCGATCGATGTTCTGATCACCGCGCCGGCGGCTTATAAAGCGGCATCCAACGGCCTCCTGCAATCTGAAACACTGATCAGCGGGGGCGCCAAAAAAATAACCTGGTGGAAACACCGCTACCCGATCGCTTCCTATCTGGTCTGTTTTGCGGTAACCAATTACAGCGTATTCAATAATACCGTTCAACTGGGTAATACCACCCTGCCCATGCAGACTTATTGCTATCCCGAAAGCCTGAATTCGTTCCAGGCCAATACACCGCTGGTGCTGAACGCGCTCCAGCTTTTCCATAACCTGTTTGGCGAATACCCGTTTATCAAAGAGAAATACGGTCATGTGCAGTTCAGCTGGGGCGGCGGCATGGAACACCAGACTTCCACCTTTATCGTGAATGCGGGTGAAGGATTGATGGCGCATGAACTGGGGCACCAGTGGTTCGGCGATAAGATCACCTGCGCGAGCTGGGAGGATATCTGGCTGAACGAGGGTTTTGCAACCTACCTGGCCAGCGTGTATGACGAAAATAAATACCCCGCCAATATCATAACGAACCGGAAAAATGAGATCGCCTATATTACTTCACAACCCGGCGGATCGGTTTGGGTAAATGATACCGGCAGCGTGGGAAGGATCTTCGACAGCCGGCTGAGTTACAGCAAGGGCTCACACCTTGTTTATATGCTTCGCTGGATACTGGGTGATACGAATTTTTTTCGCGGCATCCGCCAGTACCAGAAAGACCCGGACCTCGCCTATGGCTTTGCGCGGACTACCGACCTGCAGCGTAACCTGGAACAGGCAAGCGGAAAAAACCTCGGCTATTTCTTTACGCAATGGTTCAAAGGACAGGGTTACCCCAGCTATAATGTGGAATGGTCATCCCTTGGTTCTTCCTATGTAAAAATAAAAATGAACCAAACCACTTCCCATACCTCCGTTCCGTTTTTCGAATTGCCGGTAGCCCTGCTCTTCAAAAATGCCACGCAGCAAAAAACGATCGTGGTGGATAATAAATACAACGGGGAAATTTTTATCCGTTCCGTCGGCTTCACGCCGGATACGGTGCTGATCGATCCCGATTACTGGCTGATCACGAAGAACAATACCAGCCGGAAGATCACGGAAAGCGTGAACGGGCAGAATATCATAAGGGTTTTCCCTAATCCCATCCATAACCAGTTTTATGTTTGGCTCCGGAATTTTTCCACAACCGGCGCCAGCCTGCGTGTATATAACAGCCTCGGACAATTGCTTTATTCCAGGAGGATTAACCTGCCAAACGGCTCCGAATTCCTCGAAATCCCTTCCTGGAACTGGGCCGCAGGCATTTATAACCTTGTCGTTGCCACAGATAACGGATTTTCAACGACAACCAAACTGCTGAAGTAAGATCCTGAATAAAAATTGTTATGTTTCGTCTCAGACGAAACATAACAATTATACTATACAGTTATTATTCTCCCCAGGCGGGGCCTTCCCTGTAACCTTTTCTCCTCCCGGACGTCTCATCCAGGGCCTGTGTATGAGGAAACTGCAGCCTGGTTAACCATTGTTAAAAAAAACTAAATAAGGTTACGGGAATATCGTCTTACGAAAATAGTCGTATATTCGGGCCATAAATCTGAAAACTATGTCTTCCCTCAAACTGATTAAACCCACTGAAAGCGAGCTGGAGATCCTGCAGATCCTCTGGAAAAAAGGGCTGGCTACCGTGCGCGAAGTACACGAGGAACTCGGGAAAACCAAGGATGTGGGTTATACCACAACCCTGAAGCTGATGCAGATCATGCACGAGAAGGGAATCGTAAAAAGGGACGATTCCATGCGTACCCACGTGTACCAGGCCGCCGTGAACAAGGAAAAAACACAGAAACATCTACTGGCCAAGATGATCGACAACCTTTTCGGGGGCTCCCCCACCCAACTGGTGATCCAGGCATTGGGGGATGAACGCCATAAGACCAGTCCCGAAGAACTGGAAAAGATCCAGGCATTCCTGGACGGGCTTAAGAAACATTAAACCAACAAACCATGACCGGCAGCCAGGCTAATTTTTTATCCTCACTCGGGTGGGCTGTGCTGAACAGCCTCTGGCAGATGGCCCTTCTTTGGGTGATTTACCAGGCAGTAACCGCAATTTTTAAACCGGCCAGACCGGCGGCCCGCGGGCTGCTGGCCACCTCCCTGCTGGGAGCCGGTTTTGCGTGGTTTATTTACACGTTTATCCTGGCTTATGCTGCCGGTAACGGTAATGCCACCCTGATCGCTGCGGGATTTTCGGAAAGAAGTTCTTCCGGCAACTGGCTGCAGCGCGTTCTGCCCATCGCTTCCATGGCCTATCTAATTCTGATGATCATTCCCCTGCTGCGTTTTATCCGGAATTACCGGTATGTGCGGGTGATCCGCCACTACGGTTTATCCAAGATCGACCCGGTATGGCGGATATTCGTTCAAAAACTGGCCGACCGGATGGGTATCAACAAGCCGGTGCAGGTCTGGCTTTCCGAGTGGGTGACTTCACCGGTAACCATTGGTTTCCTGAAACCCGTGATCCTCGTGCCTCTCGCCGCCGTGAATCATCTCAGTACCGCGCAGATGGAAGCCGTATTGCTGCATGAGCTTTCGCATATCAAACGGTACGACTACCTGGTCAATCTAATCGTCAACGCCATCAGGGTTATACTTTATTTCAATCCTTTTACCAGGGCATTCGCCCGCATCATCGAAACGGAAAGGGAGAAAAGCTGCGACGAAATGGTATTGCAGTTTCAATACGATTCGCACGAATACGCCCGCGCCCTGCTGACCCTGGAAAAGATCAGCCTGCAGCAGCGGATTCTCGTGATTCCCGCTACCGGCAAACAGCAGGAGCTGATGAACCGCGTAGAGATCATCGTTGGCGCCGCGCAACAACAAAAGACCACGCTTCGCCGTATGGCCGGCTGGGTAGCGGGTTTTACCGCCATCATTGCGATCAACCTCATGCTGGTTACCCAAAAACCGGTAATGGGCAAAACGGCCACCCTGTACGGAAAGGCGTTGTCTTCCCTTTTTATCAATGACGCCGATAACCAGCGGGGCGCACTCACGGAGATACCCCAACCCGCTGTGTATAACAGCATTGAACCCGAAAAAGATATAAAGGAGAATAATAAAAAGGAAGAAGCGCCTGCCGCCGCGCCGGCCGCCATCGCCCAGTTTACCCACCCCGGCATCATCGCAGCTGATTTCAAACCCGAAATAGTGGTTCACCTCGAACCCCGGGAAGAAAAACAGGTAAAAGAAGCCCTTGAAGCTTCGCGGAAAGTAATGGAAAATGAACAGTGGAAACAGGTGGAGAAAAGCCTGGCCGATGCTTTCAGCCAGCAGGAAAAAGAAGCCATGCGGAATGCCTGGAGAAAAGAGCTGAATAAATACGACTGGAAGACATGGGAAAACAAACTCCGCCAGGCTTATGATCATGTGGACTGGGACCGCGTCAACTACCAGTTATCCGATGCCATCAAACGGATGCAGGTAGACAGCCTTGTAAGGGTCTACACCCATACCGCGATGCAGCTGGAAAAAGTGCAGCAAGAACTCAACACCGATTCACTCGAAGGTATTCCTGATACCGATATCACCCTGAAACAGATCGCCGAAAAACAAAGGCAGGTGGAACAGGCCATCCGGAACCTGAAAGCCACAAAAACCAAAAAGATCGTTCATCTCTGATCCCTTCAATACAGTCAGGGAGATATGAAAATTCATAAAAGAGGAAGCCGGCAAAACGCCGGCTTCCTGATGTAATGACTTATTATTTCCCTTTAACAGCTAAATTTTTACGCCCAGCTCGTAGCTCAAAGCTCAGCGCTCATAACTTCCTCAATAACACCTCGGGCATTTCTCACTATACTTGTTCCCGATCAGGAAACCGAAGACCACTTCATGCGTGCCTTTGTTGAAATCGCTCAGGATATTCTTCTTCGTAGAACGGTCGTAAGAGTAGCTTACATTAAAGGTATTGCTCACATTCAACCCGAGCATCCCGGCATACCCGTCCTGGTAACGGTAACTTCCGCCCAGCCATAAGAGGTCGCGGTATTGCAGCTTCAGGTTGGCTTCCGGCTGGAACTGCTTGAGCGAACTTCCCTTGATATATTTCACCATGATGGAAGGAACGGCGTTCACATCGTCGGAAAGCAGGAAACGGTATCCCGCCGTCAGGAACAGGTGCGGAACAAACCTGCTCTTGGAAAGGATCAGGGCGTTATTATCAATAAAGTCGAGCGTCTGCGGAATGACCTGTTGTACGGCAAACCCGATAAAATAACTGCGTGAATACAACCAGAGACCCGCCGACATGGTCGGTTTGATCTTTGTCAGGTTGCCCGTGGCCAGCGAACCGGTGGCGGGATCATAGGGATCGCCGGCACCGCTGAAATCATGCATGCTCCTGTCCAGGCTTACCTTGGTAATACCCGCCGCGAATCCGCCCGCCAGGTTGGTAGTGGGATTCAGTCCGAGGTGATAGGCATAGGAAGCGGTGGCAGTAAAAAAACGGTAGCTGCCTGTTCGGTCATTAATCACCGTTAGGCCGATCCCGTGGTGCGGTTCGGCGGCCGTATAGGTTTCCCAGTAAGCCCTTCCCCGCGGGTTTTCACCCGGTACTTCGAAGGAGGTGGACGAGGTCCGGTAATCCTTTTTTCCGATCGGGCCGTGTATGCTGAGATAAGTGGTCAGCGGCGCGCCGTTGATACCCACCCACTGGTCGCGTACAGACATTTTCAGATCGGTATAATTCTCGATACCCGTGATCGCCGGGTTGATGATATAAGGGTTCACCACATACTGGGTATAATGTGGTTTCTGCTGGCCGCTGGCCCAGCCCACTGCCCCGATCAACAATAGCACTGTGTTTGCAATTCGTTTCATAAGTTACCTGATTATATCCACATAACCGGTGATCTTCGCCCGGCCGTTTTTCGGATCCACCACATAATAATAGGTTCCCACAGGAGCGTCTTTCCCGTTGATCTTTCCATCCCATGGCGTACCGTAACCCACCGAATGGAAGACCAGTTGCCCGTAGCGGTTCACGATATCGATCGTGCAGCCGGGATAACTATCGAGATACTTGATCTCCCATACATCGTGAATGCCGTCGCCGTTCGGGCTGAATATATTCGGGATATCGGGTTTTTTCAGGACTTTAATAAAGACCTTATCGCTCGCGCTGCAGCCCTTGTCGGTGGTCACCGTCAGCGTATACGTAATATCATCCGGCGGCGTGGCGATCGGGTCAGGGATATTGGGATTGCTGAGGTAACGCGTCGGCGACCAGGAATAGGTCACCGGCATGCTGGCATTCTGCGCAGGCGTGAGTTGCGTTTGCCCGCCTTCCAGCATCAGCTTATCCGGCCCGGCATTGACCGGCGGGTAAGGATTGATCGAAACCGTTTTGCTGTACGTCGTGCTCTTGCAGTTAAAACTGTTGAAAATATACAGGCTGACATTGTACACGCCCGCAGCGGTATAAGTATACGTAAAGGAAGGCGTGCTCTTCGTATTCCCGTCATCCATCGTCCAGTTCCACTGCGTGGCCGTGCCGTCGGCAGGGTTACTGGTACTCGTAAAGGTGATCGGGCCGCCGATACAGACATCCACTTTATCCGTCGTAAACGATGCGATCGGCTGCGGATGTATACTGTTTAGAATAATGGTAGTATCATGTACGCATCCCGCGCCGCTGGTTACCTGCAGGTTGATGGAATAAGGTCCCGTGGCCGCATAGGAATGCGAGGGGTTCATCGCGGTGGAAGTATTAACAGGGCCGCTGCCGGGGTCCCCGAAATTCCACAGGTAGGTAAACTGGCTTTCGGTACCATCGGGAATAGTGGACAGGTTATTGAAAGTAACATTCGCATTGGGCAGGCAACTGATGGCCGGGAACGAGAAATTCGGCCGGGCCAGCGGTTTCACCACCACCGGAATTATCTTGGTTACGCTCACGCATCCGTTATCGGTAATCGCGTTCAGCTTCACGTTAAATGTTCCGTAGGTATTGAAGACATGCGTAAACGGTGCGCCCGAATTGCGGATCAGGATCGGGCTGCCGTCGGCGAAATCCCATCTCCATTGCACCACGCTCCCCTCGGTGGCGCCCGAGTTATCTGTAAAGGTGACGGCTTGCTTTTCACAGGCGGGTGCGCTGGCGCTGAAATCAGCCACAGGCGCTTCGTACACATGGATCGTCTGGCTGAGGCTGTCCATGCAACCGGCCGCACTTGAAGTATACTTGTACCAGATCGTATGCGTGCCTGGTCCTGCTACGGCGGGACTGAACAAACCTGTTGGTGATACACCCGGGCCGCTGAAGACGCCCGTTCCCGGCACCCCTCCTATTTCCACTGCCTGCGTAATCTGGTAAGGCGGCGCGTCAAGACAAATATTTGGTATGGGACTGAACTGAACCTTTGGCGCCGCATTGACTGTAATCGTTTTGAATTTATCGTTAACGCACACGCCTCCCGAATAAGCGCGGTATCGTATCGTAAAGGTCTTTGTTAACGGCGCCTGGAAATTCGGGTAGAGGTGTTTGTATACTTTACCGGAGAAGGGGAAATTATCCGTATCAAAGACACCGGGCTGTCCCACATTATCCCAATAGATCTCCACCTTGGTGATCACACCCGGGAATACGGTGGAAGCTTCCACGATGGATACCGAATCATTCGCGCAGAGCGTGGTCGGGTTCTGCACCGTAAAGTCGGCCTGCGGAAAACTGCCGTTCACAAACAGGGTTTGCGTGATCGTATCCTTGCAACCCAGATTGCTGGTAACGATCAGCTGAACAATATAGGAACCGGTGGCGGTATAACTGTGCTGCGGGTTCTGCAGGGTGGAGAAATTCTGCGGGCCGCTGCCGGGGTCGCCGAAGTCCCATGCCCATGCCTGTATAAAGTCGGGCGGGGTCACCTTACTGGTATCGGTAAACTGCGCATAGGTATCACTGAGACAAACCTCGGGGATTACATATCCGGCGAGCGGTCTGGCGTTGATCGTAACCGTTTGCGGCGGCGTGGTGCTTACACAACCTTTATCCGTGGTAACAACCAGCGTTACGGTATAGGTACCGGCCGCTGCAAAAGTATGCGTCGGGTTCTGGAGGTTCGAAGTGTTATTAGGTCCGCTGCCGGGGTCGCCGAAATTCCAGGCCCAGCTGATGATCGTACCGGCATTGGGCAGGGAAAGATCTGTAAAACTGATGGTCCTTGTTTCGCAGGACGGGTTGGTGAAACTGAAATTGCTTGTGGGCAGCGGGTTTACAATTACTGTAGCGGAACCCGTTTGCGCCTGGCTGCAGGTTTGCGGTGTTCCGTCCTGTACGCTGACAAGATTATAAACAAATGTTCCGGCCACATTGGTGGGCACAGCTACGGTAACCGTATTACCGGCAACCGTAGTTACATTCTGGTTGGGTCCGCCATTAATATTATATGTGAATGTATAAGGCGGTGTTGTGCCCGCACCCGTAAACGTAATGAGCGGTTGCGGAGCATTCAAACAAACTTCCGTGGTACCCGAAATCGTGGCCGTCGGTAAATCGTTGACGATAACGGTGGCGGAACCGGTCTGGTTCTGGCTGCAGGCCTGCGGACTTCCTTCCTGTACGCTTACCAGGTTATAGACATAAGTGCCCGGTGTACCCGTCGGTACCGCTACGGTAACGGAATTTCCGGCAACGGTCGTGATCACCTGGTTGGGTCCGCCATTAATATTATACGTAAATGTATAAGGCGGTGTACCGATCGCGCCGGTGAATGTAATATTGGGTGAGGGCGCATTTTGGCAAACGGTGGTAGTACCAGCGATCGTTGCCGTGGGCAGCGGGTTTACCACAACTGTTACCGATCCTGTCTGCGGTTGCGAACAGGCGACGCCGCTTCCTTCCGATACGCTGACCAGCGCATAGATAAATGTACCCGCGGTATTGGTCGGCACGGGAACATCTACCGAGTTACCACTGACTGTTGTTACGGTTTGGTTGGGACCGCCGTTAATGGTGTAAATAAAAGTATAGGGAGCTGTGCCGTTGGCGCCGGTGAATGTTACATTAGGTGAAGGCGCATTCAGGCAAACCGTCGTGGCTCCGGCTATGGTTGCCGTAGGCAGGGGCAGCACCTGCACCTGGTGCGTGGCGAAATTATTTACGGTCTGGCAACCGACCGCCGAGGTAACGTTTAAAGTAACGGTATAAGTTCCCGCCGCGGCATAAGTATGAGAAGGGTTCTGGATCGTGCTGTGCGGGGATCCGTCGCCGAAATCCCAGTCCCAGCCCGTGACCGTACTGCCCGGGGCCACACTGTTATCTGTAAAACTGGCGCTGTTGCCCAGGCAAACCTGCGGAGGATAAGTAAAGGCGGCCTGCGGTTCGGCGAAAATAGTGCTCAGTGTCTTGACCGTGGTATGCGTACATCCGTTCGAAGTGGTAACGATCAGCGTTACGGTATACGGACCCGGGCCCGCATAATTATGACTCGGGTTCTGTAAATTGGAATGAGGTGAACCATCGCCGAAATCCCAATCCCACCCGGTAATCGTTTCACCGGGAGCGACGGTTGAGAGGTCATTGAACTGGGCCAGTCCCGCGGGCAGGCAAACATTGGGCAATGAAAAATCCGCAACGGGATTGGCATGTATGGTTAGCTGGAATGAAAAGACGGTACTCTGGCATCCCGTGGTAGTGGTAACCTGCAGCGTTACGGTATATACGCCGGGATTGGCAAAGAGATGCGAGGGATTCTGCAGTGTCGATGTATTTAACGGGCCGCTGCCGGGATCGCCGAAATTCCATGCCCATTGGTTAATGGTAGATGAGCCGCCCGGAACTGAATTATCCGTAAAGCTGATCGTGCCGCCTGCGCAGGCCGGTGTGGATGCTGTAAAAGCCGCGGTGGGCGGAGGATCGAGTATAACCTGGTGTATGACGGTATCGGCCAGGCATCCCACATCGGTGACCAGTGAGTATTTCACATCATAGGTACCCGGTGCCGCATAGGTATGGGTGGGGTTATTGTTAATACTATTGGAGGCGTCGCCGAAATCCCAGTATCGTTCAATGACCGGCCTCCCTCCCGTATTGGAATTATCAAAGAAGGCAACAGGCGAAGTGAAACATCCGTTGGTCGTGAATGTAAAGTCGGCCAGCGGCGCTTCGAAAACCTGCAGGTCGAAATCGATCTCCTGTGTATTACCACAGTTGTCCGGGGTCGGATTGGTGGCAATCACTTTAATATTATATGTGCCGACCGTGGGCACGGAATAGAGACGGGGCAGGCGGTAACGGTAAAGTGTCTTACCGGCTACGATCCAGCTGGAATCCGGCACCGGGTTGATGATGGTAGTATCCACAAAACCCATTGCGTTCAGTGCGGCGCCGAAGATCCATTCGATCTGCGTGGGCTGGTAAGGGAATACCATCGCCAGCCTGAACGGTGTATTCTTACAGGTGGCCGGGAAATTGATGGTGCCCTTTACGTTTTTGATATTGATGAACTGGAACAGGTCCTTGATATTGGTGCCCGCGTTATAACCGTATGATTCGGCATTACCATACCCGTAAGCGATGGCGTTAAAACTGGAATCCGATTGCAGCAGGTGTGAGATACCGGTTCCGGTACCTCCCGGTAAACCCGAAACATTCAGCCGCGCATAGGCATAAGCGGGATCCTGCGGGTGAACCGTAAAACTGGCAGGAGGAACGGGGTTGTTATCCAGTTTAAATGATGTGATGGCAGTGCCGGCATTGGGCACCACTACATTGATATAGTGTTTCTGCTGACTGATATTGAATTTCGAACTGGCATTCCAGAGTACTTTATTGATACTTTGTTCCACCGGGCTCAGGTAGATCACTTCCGGGTCTCCGTCGCCATTGGCTGTACCGCATCCTCCCCCGGCCGCCGGGTTACCCTGCGAGGGAAAATACTGGGCCACAGTAATCGGTTTGTCACCCTCGATTAAAAGAGGCTGGTTGGTGGCGGTTACCTGGTAATAAAAATTATTGATGAGGGGCAAAGCCGTAACAACTCCGTTTATTTTAACCACGGTGGTAGGATCCGATACGCAGATCCTGTAAAAGGTAACAGTCGATGCGGAGAAAGTGCCCCCGGCATTCACATTGTATGCCACGATCGGCGTTGTAAGATATTTTTTACCCCAGGCGGCTTTGGGCATGGCCTGGCTCATATAGTTATCAGATGAGGGGGTGGCTCCGTTGCAGGTAATAGCAATCCGGCCGCTGCCCGAATAAACGGCTATTTTTTTACAACCGGCTCCGGTGTTCTTGCTCTGGATAACGGAACCCGTCAGGTCTACCCCGCTGGCGCCGGAATATTGTCCCATCACATTATATACCTGCCCCTGTGTAAGGGTAATCGTAAAAGTTACACCGGCGGCATGGTTGATCGTCTGTGCACTGGGGGTGATATCAACCGTTGTGATACCGGTATCAGCAGCCACCACGTAAAACCAGCAATTGGAGTTGGGTGAATTGGAGATATTGGTATAATTAATCGAATAATAATCCTTGCCAAGCGTATTGGTCGGGTATAAAATGCTGGCACCGGATACGCTGGAATTATATATATGCGCATACGCAATGATCGGCTTATCCGATGTAATATGGATCCCTTTGTTCTCCGGGGCAGTTGATTCAGTTAATAAACGAACATCCTGGGGATTCACTTTAGGAATTGCGCTGGAAGCAATAACGGTGTTGGCGGGTACCGCATAATTTGCCGTATACCCGACACCCGGAATGGAAACAGTAACATTCGCAGCTTCCTCGGCTGCAAAATACAGGACCATGTCCTGGGTGCCGCCGCCGCCGCCATTTGTCATTTGCTGGTGATAACCATATGCAACCCAGAAATCTTTACCCCGATTTGAAAAGTCCTGGGCAAAAGAAAGATTACAAAGCAGTACTGTAAGTACAAGGGTACTTAGAAGGTAAAATTTTCTCATTAGTCCAAAGTCCTGAATGTTCAGAAAGAGGAGACTAATTTACAAAAAAGAGTTAAATAAACTAAGTAAATTCCCTATAGACGGGGAATTGTTGATATGAATTATATAATTGGGGATTATTTAGTTAGGGCACCCGGAACCCGGGTGATGAAATAACCTCCATTTCCGTAGCGATACGCCTTATCTTTTTCAATAATCTGAACCGGTTCGCGAAGGTTTTTTCCTGCTTTTTTCAACTCCAAATTCTTATTCCCCAGGCCGGTTTTTCTGCAAAATAGGCCCGGAGATATTATTGTTTTTTTATACCCGTTTTCCCAATTCTGCCATTTGTTGAAATATGCTTGCGGGCGATATGATATTCACGATAAAAAATCATGCAATTACATACTGTTTAATCTTGATAATTTGTGTCATTTAAATTCAATTTTTGTCATAAAAAGTTTAATTATCAATAGCAGATAACAGCAATATATCATTGATTTACAATATATAAAACAATCATGTTTTACTATCATATTTCGCACAATGGTCAACCCTGTTATTACTAATACAATTAGTGTAAAAAACCCCGGATTTGGCAAGGGTATAACATCGCATTCTCACCCGCTTTCTTAATTTGCTGATTGAATTGTATGCGATGAAATCACCAGTCCTTCCGGCCTCCCTCCTGCCCCTTTTCCTCCTGTTCCTGACCTCCTGCGGCAACCTGTCGGAGCCTGACCTGCGGGGCATAGAAAATCTGCGGATCGGTCAGCTCGGGGGCTCCGAATCCACCCTTTTTTTCGATATGCGCTGCTATAACCCCAACCAGGCCCGGCTCAAACTCAAAAAAGCCGGGGGCAAGGCATGGCTCGATGGCAGGTTCCTGGGCGATTTCAGCGTGGACAGCCTGGTCAGGATCCCATCCCGGGATGAATTCCTCCTGCCTGTCAGGTTACAGGTGGACATGAAGGGCATCCTGAAAAATTCGGTGAAAGCGCTGCTGGCAAAGGAAGTGCAGTTAAAAATTGATGGCCGTGCCCGCGTTGGAAAAGGAATCCTGTTTATCAACTACCCTTTAAAATACGAAGGAAGACAGGATTTCGGGAAGTTGATCAAAGGAGGTGAATATTGATGAAATGGAGCTGATGGAAGCAGATGAATTTTGAAATTTTGGAAAGTGCAATTGGGAAATTTTCCTTAAAGCCGGTTTCACTCTTACAGATTGGAGTTCAAATTAACTTTAGGGAGATTTACATAAAAAGAAATTTCAAAATTTCCAAATTCCAAAATCCAAAATTCTCCTGACCCGGATGATCTACTGTGCCGGAACCGGCACCGTCTTTGGCTTCGGATGTCCTCCCCCGTCTTCGAATTTCTTGCAGGATTTCGGCAGGTTTTTGTAGGCATCTTCTGCGGCCAGCACATCATCGGCATCATAGCCGCAATTGGCGATATAGGCCTTGATCTCTTCGATATTGATGCGGTCCGTAATGTATTTCACTTTGGTCTCAGCTTTCCGGAAATTCACGTTTACTTCCATGATGCCATCATAGGGCTTCAGGTAAGCTTCGATCCGCTTCTTGCAGTTCTCGCAAAGCGCGTTGGGCGTTTTGATGGTGGCGGTGAGCACGGCCTTGGTCTGTGCCTGGCCGGCAAGTGAGAATGCCGCAAGGGCGATACAGGTTAACAGGAATGTTTTCATAAAGATGATAGCTGTAAAATTACAAAGTCCCTTTCCAGGCTCCCGGGTCTTCCCGCCATTTTAACAAAACCTGTTCCTGTTCGGCGGATACGATCCCCTTCTGCAGGGCCAGTTCGATAAGCGCCGGGTAACCGGTCAGGGAATAATAGGGTAAAGATGCCGCCCGGAAGGATTCAGTTGCAACGGGGAACCCATAGGTAAAAATGGAGACCATGCCCATTATTTCCAGTCCCTGCGCTTTCAAAACATCCACCACCTGCAAACTGCTCTTGCCGGTCGATACCAGGTCCTCGATCACAACGGTCTTCTGCCCTTTTTCAAAATAACCTTCGATCTGGTTGCCCAACCCGTGCTCCTTTGGCTTGGGACGAACATAGATATAAGGCAGTTTCAGCTGGTCGGCCGTCATGGCCCCCCAGGCAATCCCTGCCGTAGCCACTCCCGCCAGCAATCCCGCGTCGGGAAATTTTTCAAATACCAGGTTGCATAACTCCGATTTGATAAAGTCGCGGATATAGGGAAACGACAGGGCCCTCCTGTTATCGCAATAGATGGGGCTCTTCCATCCGCTGGCCCAGGTAAAGGGTTGCTCCGGATTTAATTGAATGGCGTTAATTTGAAGCAGTTTTTCGGCAACGATCCTTGCATCTGTCATGAAACGAAGATAGAAAACAAGGCACAAGGTACAAGGCACAAGTCGTGAAATTCGTAATTTACAATTGATTGCCGGTTGTCCTTATTTTCAGGTGTCAATTTATAAGTTTATGTCTCAAGAATTAGAAGACAGGTTTCAAAACTTTGCAAAAGGCGTGAGGGATTTTTGCACAAGGGTAAAATGGGATATCATCAATATAGAATATATAAAACAGGTGATACGTTCGAGCGGCTCTGTAGTGCCAATTATACAGAAGCATCAGATGACCTGGGCAAGGCTGATGAAAAAATGAAACTGAAGATTTCCAGGAGGGAATCAAAGGAAACTATAAAATGGCTGGATCTTATTCTTACGTATAAAAAAGCTGATCTGGACAATGAAAAAATCAAGCTTATAGACGAAGCCGAACAAATCAGAAAAATACTTTCTGCCATCATAAAGAAACTGGGAGGATAGAGGAAAACTCAGATTTAAAGACACTTGTGC
>CAYNSL010000013.1:0-42088 GCA_964399755.1 uncultured Chitinophaga sp.
GAATATTATTATTTGTAAAATTAATTATTATGAGCCTGGAACAAAAAATAATGGCGGAACTGAAAACGGCGATGCTCGCAAAGGATGAGGCATCGCTCAGGAGCCTGCGCGCCGTGAAGGCGGCCATACTACTGGCCAAAACTTCGGAAGGGGCCGGCGGTGAACTGACAGCGGATGACGAAATAAAACTTTTGCAGAAACTGGTGAAGCAACGCAAAGATTCACTGGAAATCTACCAGCAGCAAAACCGGGCCGACCTCGCCAAAAAAGAAGAGGAGGAGATCGCGGTAATTGAAAAATTTTTACCGGAACAGTTATCGCCGGAGGAATTAAAAAATGAACTGGCCGCGATCATTTTGTCGGTCGGGGCATCCTCTGCAGCCGATATGGGGAAAGTGATGGGGGCGGCGACCAAACAACTTGCGGGAAAAGCCGACGGCAAAACCATTTCAGCCCTGGTGAAAGAACTGTTATCAAAAAGTTGAAATCGCCACCCCGGCGGCAATTGCCGCCCGATGTAATAATATCCTGCCGGTACTGACGTTAAACAGAAAAGCCCCCATGCTGATTGACCTGCTCTTCGCGGTGGTGCTCGTGCTGGCGATCCTGAGAGGGTACCGCCAGGGACTGATCATTGGTTTGTTTTCACTCGTCGCTGTCATCATCGGGCTGGCGGCAGCCCTCAAACTTTCTGCCGTGGTGGCGGGATATATCGGTCATGCCGTGCATGTTTCGGAGGAATGGCTCCCCCTGATTTCCTTTATCCTTGTTTTCATCGCCGTGATATTGCTTATCCGTCTCGGCGCGAAAGCCATCGAGCAATCGGTGGAATGGGCGATGCTGGGCTGGGCGAATAAACTGGGCGGCATGCTGCTCTATGCCGTCATTTTTACCGTGGTGTTCAGCGTGCTGCTGTTCTATGCGGAAAAGATGCAGATCCTCCGGCCTGAAACAATCCGTCATTCGGCTACCTATTCATTTATACAGCCATGGGGCCCCCGCGCCGTCGATGGCATCGGCTCCCTGATCCCTTTTTTCAAAAACATGTTCAGCGAACTGGAACAATTTTTTGAAGGCGTATCCCGTCAGCTCCCTCCTTCATAGCCAGCTACCATTTTTTCCGGGCCTGCACCAGAGAAATGTTCTCGATTTGAATACTTCAATTACCGGCCCCGGATTGACGCCGGAATCGCATATGACCGAAAATCTTAATTTCAATTCACGGAATATCCCTGAAAAGCAAGCATATAACCGTTAAAACCCTGATTTTTTGCGGCAAATCGATTATTTTAGCCTCAGAAACCCGGAAGAAGAAACAGAATTAACTGCCATGGACTACCCGATCAGGCAAAAAGATAAATTGAAATATGTTGAAGAGGGCAGCGGCGAGCCCCTGGTACTCTTGCATGGACTGTTTGGCGCCCTGAGCAATTTCGAAAGTCTTATTGACTATTTCAGGCACCATAACCGGGTAATTGTTCCCCTGCTTCCCCTTTTCGATATGGATATCCTGCATACTTCGGTAGGCGGGCTGGCCAAATTCGTTCACCGTTTCCTGGAGACGCAGGACCTGAACGGGGTGCACCTGATGGGAAATTCACTGGGGGGGCACGTGGCGCTGGTGCATACGCTGAAACACCCGGAACGGATCAAATCCCTGATCCTTACCGGCAGCTCCGGGCTTTTTGAAAATGGGATGGGCGACAGCTATCCCAAACGCGGCGACTACGATTATATCCGCAAAAAAACGGAACTAACTTTTTATGATCCCAAGACCGCCACCAAGGAACTGGTGGACGAAGTGTACGGGATCGTGAACAACCGCCTGAAAGCAATTAAAATTATCGCGCTGGCCAAAAGCGCCATCCGCAACAACCTGGGCGAGGAATTGAACCAGATCAAGCAGCCCACGCTGCTGGTATGGGGAAATAACGATACGATCACCCCGCCCTTTGTGGCCCGGGAATTCAACAAACTGATCCCGAACAGTGAACTATATTTTGTAGACAAGTGCGGTCATGCCCCGATGATGGAAGTGCCCGATGAATTCAACGCCATTCTGCATAAATTTCTGAAAAAGCTGAATGAGCCTGCAACAGTTGCCTGATCCCTGCTGTCTTGGCTGTACAGCTTATTTTTGCTGGTCGAATAATAATAAAGCCGCTATCCATGTTAACCCGTGAACTACTTTCCCAATCGATCCCTTCCCTGCGCCTGACCGACAAGGTGTACCAGGCATTACAACTCATGAACGATAATCATGTTACGCACCTTCCCATCGTGGAAGGTGAAAAATACATGGGTATCGTGAGCGAAGAAGACCTGCTGCAGGCCGAAAACGATAACGCTGCGCTGTCGGAGCTGGAACAATCTTTTTCCAACGCTTCGGTGAAAGCAGAAGACCATTTCCTGAAAGCCGTTCAGGTGGCTGCCGAAAACGGGCTGAGCCTGGTGCCGGTATTGACGGATGAAAACGAACTGACCGGTACCGTTACCTATAATGACCTGCTGAAACACGCTTCCGAATTCATGAGTCTCCACGAACCCGGCGGCCTGATCGTACTGGAAATTCCCAGCAACCAGTATTCCTTCAACGAGATCAGCAAACTGGTGGAAACAAATGACGCCCAGATCACCCAACTGAATACAACCAATGATGCGGAATCGGGGATGATGCAGGTGACCATCCGTATCAACAAGCCCGAAATTTCGGATATCGTCGCCACCTTTCAGCGCTATGAATACAACGTAAAATATTTCTTCGGGGAAGAATTGTACGCCAATGACCTTCGCACCAATTACGATAACCTGATGAATTACCTGAAACTGGGCTGACCGGCCCCGGTTACCCAAACTGTATTATCTTACCGGTAATTTAGCGAATAACCCGCCAACCTGCCGGCATGCTGCTGAGAATAAAATACCTGCTGTTGCTTCTTTCACTGTTTGGCTACCGCCTTTGCGGATGGTCGCAAACACCTATGCCGGGACCAGCTGCGCCCGATTCGGCCGGGGTAAACCCGAAGGGGCTTTATACCATCGGCGAGATCAGTATTACCGGGAATGAAAAAACGAAAACGACCGTTATTTTACGCGAATTGCCGATACACGCCGGCGAATCCTTTTCCTTGCACGAACTGCTGATCCGGATGGAAGAGTCCCGCCGGCTCCTGCTCAACACTTCCCTTTTCCACGACGCCACGGTGGCGGTGCGGGAATTCCGCGATAACGAGGTCAACCTCACCATACAGGTAAAGGAACGCTGGTATCTTTTCCCGGTACCTGTATTAAAACCGGTAGACCGCAACCTGAACCAGTGGCTGGTTGAAAAAAAAGCCGACCTGTCGCGGATCAACTACGGGGTGAAACTGATGTACAATAACGCCACGGGGCGGAACGACAAATTGCGGTTATGGCTGATCAACGGGTACACCCGGCAGTTATCTTTCAGTTATGACCGTATGTACGTTGATAAGAAATTAAAATGGGGTAGTAACGCCGGGTTCAGCTGGGGAAAAAACCGGGAACTCAATTACAATACGATCAACGACAAACAGGTTTTTCTGAAAGACGACGGTAATTATGTCCGTAATTATATCAATGGCTATTTCGGGCTGACCTACCGCCCGGCGATCCGAACCCGCCACCAGTTCGGGATCAGCTTTTCTTCCGAGGAAGTGAGCGATACCATCGTTTTCCTGAACCCGGCCTATTTCAAACAGGGACGCAACCGGATCGGTTATCCGGGTCTTTATTATACGATGGATTATACCGATCTCAATTATATTCCTTACCCCACGCGCGGGACTGCCGCAAAGATTTCCATCAGCAAAAACGGCCTGAACCGGGCCATCAACCTCTGGCAGCTGCAGGCAAAGGGAATGGTTTATCATCCGCTGGGCCCCCGTTCATTTTTACAGCTGATCGGCTTTGCCGGTCTTAAGCTCCCTTTCCGGCAACCTTATTTCAACCGCCGTTTCCTGGGTTACGGTGATTTGTTTTTACAGGGATACGAATATTATGTGATCGACGGCGTGGCCGGGGGATTTTTCAAAACCACACTGACGCGCGAACTGACGCATTTTCGCCTGCGGGCGCCCCGTGTAAACAAAGCAGGATCGGGAGAACAGATACCGGTTCGTATTTACGGAAAGATCTATGGCAACACCGGATATGTATATAACCCGCAGCCGGGTGAAAACGCGCTTTCCAACAAATGGCTTTTTACGGGCGGGATCGGTCTTGATATTGTGACCGTTTATGATCTTACCATCCGGCTTGAATGGTCGTTCAACCAGTTAGGGCAAAACGGGCTATTTTTACACCGCAAGACCATTTTCTGAATCAATCATGAAGGCAGCCATCTACAGCCGGGTACTGGAGGAAGAACAGCGAAAGGACGTTCAGTTGTTTTTTGACGAACTGGCCCGACAACAAATAGAGCCGGTTATATTCCAACCTTTTTACGAGCAGATACGTGACAAGATCACGCTCCCTGTGCCCTCAAAGGTTTTTTCCCTTTCAGAAGAATTATCCGATGAAATTGAATTCATCATCAGCCTGGGCGGCGACGGCACCCTGCTGGATACCGTGACCCTGGTGCGGAACCGTCCCATCGCCATCATGGGTATCAATTTCGGGCGGCTGGGGTTCCTGGCGAGTATCGGGCGGGAAGAAGTGCAAACGGCCGTGAAGGCCATCGCCCGCAGGACCTACGTGGTGGATAAGCGAACGATGATCCATATGGACGCCAATATCCCGATGTTCGGGGAAGTGCCATACGCATTAAATGAATTTTCCATCCATAAGCGGGATGTGGCGGCCATGATCAAAATTCATACCTACCTGAACGGCGAATTCCTGAACACTTATTGGGCCGACGGCCTGATCGTGGCCACGCCCACGGGTTCAACCGGTTATTCGCTGAGTTGCAATGGCCCCGTGGTATTTCCCGATTCCGGCAGTTTTGTGATCACCCCCGTGGCGCCGCATAACCTGAACGTAAGGCCGATCATCGTCCCGGATAATAATATCATATCATTTGAAATCGAAAGCCGCTCCGAACATATCATCTGCGCGCTGGATTCACGCCGGGAGATTGTAAGTAAAAATGTACAGCTGGCGGTAAGAAAGGAAAGTTTTGATATTCAACTGGTACGGTTGAGCGAGAATAATTTCCTGCAGACCCTCCGGAACAAACTGACCTGGGGACTTGATAAACGCAACTAAATTGGCCTCCCTGTAAAAGAAAATAGCTACTTTTAGCGTTCTATTTCATTGCGAACCATATTTTAGCGTTATGACGAAAAAGATTGTTGCAGTTGTGGCTATTTTGATGACCGCTTTTTGCTGTGGTCCCACCCTTTCCGCGCAGGATGCGGTAGTACAGGAAGGTGAATTCGGCATCGGCATCGGCGCCGGGCATTATTTCGGCGACCTGAACACCCGGGCTAAACTGAACCGGGCCAAACTCGCGGCCAGTATTTTTTTCCGCAAGAACCTTGGTAATTATATCGCCGTAAGAGTGGGCGCCTCCTTTGCGCAGCTCGGCTATTCCGACCGCTACAACACGCATAATACCTATATGTATACCCGGAACCTGAGCTTTAACAGCAAGGTGTGGGAGCTGACCCTGCAGGGGGATTTTAATTTCTTCCGCTTTATGCCGGGCGAACCGCAGTACAGTTTTACCCCTTATATCACATTCGGGGCGGGTGTTTTCAGTTATGACCCCTATGCCTACCTGAAAGGAAGGAAGGTGAACCTCCGCCCCCTTGGTACGGAAGGCCAGTCCGGTAATGGCTACAGTTCCATGGCCATCAGCATTCCTTTCGGTGGCGGGTTTAAATACGCACTCAACGAAAGGGTAAATATCGGTTTCGAGATCCTGCACCGGTTTACCAATACGGATTACCTGGATGACGTGAGCAAAACCTATCCCGATCCGGCGGTTTTCCCGCTCAATCCCGACGGCAGCCCTTCGGATGGCTTCCTGCTCTACGACCGTTCCTACGAACTGGGCGAGCCCATCGGCATCCCGGGCAGACAAAGGGGTAACAGCAAGCAAAAAGACCAGTTTGTAACGGCCATGTTCCATATTTCCTTCAACCTGCAGTCTTATAAATGCCCCACGGCCAAATGATCCCGGCAGTAGCCCCCTGAAATTTTTATTACCCTGCGCTAACCTGTCAGGTTATTTCTTAATTTGGTTAAACCCCTGCCTGCTAAACAGGGTCTATTCCTAAATTTTTTAACCTAATACTTATCCTTATGCGCATCACCAGATTATTCCTTGGCCTTGCGGCCGTTTCCGTTTTCGCTTTAACGACCGCGTTTATGCCGGTAAAAAAACAAACCGGCGCCTGGTTTTTTCTCGAAGACAAGAAAGTGGGATTCGGGGTTGACCATGACGTCATCCATTTCGGCAACTGGAAAGATGATGTCCGCCAGATCAAACTGAAAATCACCGACGGCCCCCTGAAAATGTATGACATGAAGATTTATTTTGATAATGGCGGGGTGCAGGACGTTTCACTGCGGGCGCATTTTAATCAGGGAAGCGAAAGCCGCGTGATTGACCTGGATGGCGGACTGCGTCACCTCAGCAAGATCGAATTCACCTATGAGACAAAGGGCTTTTTGCGGGGCAGATCAAGGGTGGCCGTGTGGGGAAGAAACTAAGGACCGGGTACCGGATATATTGAATCGTTAATTATTTATCGAATGCCCCGGAAAGGGCATTCTTTTTTTGGGAATCATTCTCAATGCGGGGATATCGCAATAACTTTGTGCCCCGTTCGAAACGGTGCAGGTATGTCAGAATTAATGGAACAAATCGATAAACAAAGGTTGCCCCGCCATATCGCCATCATCATGGATGGCAATGGGCGCTGGGCAAAAGAGAAAGGCGAAGACCGGCTCTATGGACATTTCCATGGGGTGGAAAGCGTACGGAATATCGTAGAGGGCTGCGCCGAACTGGGGATTGAATACCTGACCCTTTATGCTTTTTCCACCGAAAACTGGGACCGGCCCGAATATGAAGTGGTGGGGCTGATGGAACTGCTGGTGAGCACCATTCGTAAAGAAGTGGAAAGCCTTGACAAAAACAATATCCGCCTGCATGTCATCGGCGATATGAGCATGCTTCCCGAATACGCGCGGATGGAATTGCAGGAAGCACTCGAGATCACGCGGGACAATACCGGTCTGAACCTCATCATGGCCCTTAGCTACAGCGGGCGCTGGGAACTGCTGAACGCGGTGAAAAATATTGCCTATGAGGTAAAGCAGGGCCGCCTGAAAGTGGAAGCCATCGACCAGGACACGCTTCAGCGTTATCTCTGCACCAGTGGCTTTCCCGATCCTGAATTGATGATCCGGACCAGCGGGGAATACCGGATCAGCAATTTCCTGCTCTACCAGCTGGCCTATGCCGAACTCTATTTTACCCAGGTGCGCTGGCCCGATTTCAGGAAAGAAGACCTATATGAGGCCATCCTCGACTACCAGGGCCGGGAAAGAAGATTCGGGAAAACCAGCGAGCAGATGAAAGTAAGTTAATCATGCCGGGGGTAACCCCGTTTACGGCTGCCGGCAAACAAGCTTTTACCGGCCTGCCGGTTTCCAAAGGATTTTCAGGAAAAAAGATCAAAAACCGCCCTTTTACCGGGTTGCCGGCGGGGGGCTTCTTTTAACAAAGACTTTCGATATTTACCGTTAATTTGCCGCCGTAAAAAATAGGCGGCCTTTTTATAAACCTAAGAAAACAAACTGATTAAGTCATCCTGATCGGGGACCAGACCTACCAGAACAAACTATCATGCAACGAATTTTACTTGTGTTTAGTGTAACCCTGATGACTGCGGTTGTTTCCGTATCTGCCCTGCATGCACAAGACAGCATTCCGCCCACTTCGGTCGATCCCAAACTCATTGAATGGAAAAATTCCCGGATCCCGCGCGAATACACTATCGCCAACGTGGCCATCACGGGCATTAAACACCTCGATACATCGATCGTTTACTCCATCGCCAACTTGCAGACGGGCGATAAATTCATGCACCCCGGCGGGGATAATTTCGCCAAATCGATCGCCAATCTCTGGCGCCAGAAACTTTTTTCCAATATTCAGATCCTGGTTACGAAAGTAGACGGCGACAAGGTATGGCTTGAAATAAACCTGCAGGAAAGACCCCGGCTCGGGAGTTTCAAATTCGTGGGCGTGAAAAAAACGGAAGAAGAGGACCTGCAGGGCAAACTGAACCTCGCCAAGCAGACCATCATTACGGAAAACACGCGCCGCGAGATCATTGAAAAAGTGACCAAGTATTACACCGAGAAAGCTTACCGGAATGTAAAAGTCACCATCGATGAAAAGCCGGATACGGCTTTTGTGAATTCAAATATGATCACCATCATCGTCGAGAAGGGCGTCAAGGTCCGCATCGACAATGTGCGATTTTACGGGAATGAAAACGTGGACGGATTACGGCTGAAAAAACAAATGAAGGGGACAAAGGAAATGAGCAAGGCCACCCTGCATGCGGATAACGAACCGAGCCCCTACGGTGAGAACAAACCCTTTTCATTCAACCAGTACGTGAAGGAATGGGGATTCCTGTCGCTCAGTAAAACCAAGCGGGTGCTGGATCCTTATTTTCGCTTCAAACTATTCAGCGGGGCGAAATTCGATCCCAAAAAATACGAAGAAGACAAGGATAAAGTGCTGGATTTTTATAATTCGCTTGGCTACCGCGATGCGCAGATCGTGGCCGACACCCTGCTGACGATACAGAAGACCGGCAATATCAATGTTGATTTGAAAGTGGACGAGGGCAGGCGGTATTATTTCGGGAACATCACCTGGAAAGGCAATTCCAAATACTCCGACTCGATCCTCAACCTGATCCTCGGGATCAACAAGGGCGATATCTACAATCTCTCCCTGCTGAACAAACGGCTGGGCAAGGAAGCTTCGCAGGAAGGCGGCGATATCAGCGGGTTGTATATGGATGACGGGTATCTTTTCTTCCGCGCCGAACCCGTGGAGATGGCGGTATATAACGATACCATCGATTATGAAATACGGATGGTGGAAGGCCCGCAGGCGCGGATCAAGAATGTAACGATCGCGGGCAACGATAAAACAAAAGACTATGTGATCCGGCGCGAACTCCGGACGGTTCCCGGTGAATTGTTCAGCCGCGCCAACCTCATCCGTTCCCAGCGCGAACTGGCCAACCTGCAATACTTCAACCAGGAAACCATTAACCCCGGCGTAGTGCCCAATGCCGATGACGGAACCGTGGACATCAACTGGAAGCTGGAGGAAAAATCATCCGACCAGTTGGAACTGTCTGCCGGATGGGGCGGCGGCGTGGGACTTACCGGCACGCTTGGCGTAACCTTTAATAATTTTTCGATCAAGAATATCTGGAAGAAATCCTCCTGGGATCCTTTGCCAACGGGCGATGGTCAAAAACTCAGCCTGAGGGTGCAGTCGAACGGCCGGGCCTACCGTTCTTATAATTTCTCTTTCACCGAACCCTGGCTGGGCGGTAAAAAAAGGAATTCGCTGACGCTTGGTTTCAACAGCAGTAAATTCTCCAATGCAATCGATCCCTATACCGGGCGCATCGACCGGGCCAAATCGGATACGAATTACCTGAAGACTTCCGGTTTTTCCGTGGCGCTGGGCAAACAACTCAAGTGGCCCGATGATTATTTCAGCCTGGTCTATACCCTTAATTTCACCCAATACAAACTGAACAACTACCCGATCTTTGACGCCAATTTTACCTCGGGTGTTTCCAATAATATCAGCGCCAAGATCACCCTGATGCGTTCTTCGATCGACAATCCCCTGTTCCCGCGCGGCGGTTCCGCATTTACAGCAAGTGTTCAGTTTACGCCGCCCTATTCATTGATGAACAGGAGCATTGAAAAATCAACCAACAAGTATAAAAACCCCGAATATCACAAGTGGCGTTTTAATGCCGAATGGTATGTGCCCATCGGCAAGGCGCTGGGGGCCGATAAGAACCGCCAGTTCGTGCTGAAGATCGCGGCCAAGTACGGATTCATGGGCCGGTACAACCCGAAACTGGAATATTCACCGTTTGAACGATTCCAGCTCGGCGACGCGGGGCTTACCAATAATTTCGGATTGCTGGGATATGATATCGTGGCGCAGCGCGGTTATCCCGTGTACCAGTCTTCCGATCCCACCGTGAACCCCGACCAGCAAAGCGCCACACAGTTCTTTACGATCTTCAACAAATACCAGCTTGAAATGCGTTTCCCGCTGGTCACCAATCCCGGCAGCACCATTTATGCCCTCAGCTTCTTTGAGGCGGCGAATGGCTGGTATAATTACAAAGACTACAACCCCTTCCGTCTCCGCCGCAGCGTGGGCGTGGGGATGAGGTTCTTCCTGCCCATGTTCGGCCTGCTCGGTTTCGATTACGGTGTTGGTCTCGACAGGATACAGCCGGGCCAGAGCGGGTTAAAGGCCGCCTCGCGGTTTACCTTTATGCTGGGATACGAACCGGATTAATCATTGAACCCCGACATCTAAATTGAATTGTATGAAAAAATTTATTCTTCTGTTCAGCCTGCTGGGAATCGGCTTTGCCGGTTTTTCACAGAAATACGCCATCATCGATACCCGCTATATCCTCGATAAAATGCCGGAATATAAAGAGGCGCAAAAGCAACTGGATGAAGTGGCGGCCGACTGGCAGAAGGATATCGACGCCAAACAGGCGCAACTGGATAAAATGTACAAGGACTACGATGCCGAACAGGTGATGCTGAGCGATGACCTGAAGAAAAAAAGGGAGGATCAACTGTTCAACAAGGAAAAAGAACTGCGGGACCTGCAGCGCAAACGCTTTGGTTTTGAGGGGGATTTGTTCAAAAAAAGGCAGGAACTGGTGAAGCCGATCCAGGACAAGGTATACAATGCCGTACAGAAAATCGCGGTGCAGCGGGGTTATGATTTCGTACTCGACAAAAGTGAGGGAATTACCATTATCTTTGCCGACCCAAAATTAGACCGGAGCGAAGACGTGCTGAAGGAAATGGGTATCAGGAACTAAAGGAGGGATAGCCCGCAAATGTTAAATAAAACCAAAGAAAGCAACTAAATATTTTATTACTTAATCTTCTGAAAGAAAAATTGCACATGAAAAAACTGTATGTATTGATTGTAACGGCGGGCGTTCTGTTATCAGCCGGCGCTTCGGCGCAGACCAAGATCGGTTATATCCGGATCAACGATATCGTGGGACTGATGCCTGAACTCGCCCCTGAAAAAGTAAATATGGACACGGTGGGCGCGCAGTTTGTAAAAGACTCCATTATGCCGGCTTTTACCTACAAGCAAAACCAGTATAACGACAAGCTGAAAGAATATGCGGATACGGTAAAGAATTCCGCACAGGTAAGGGCCCTGATCGCGAAAGAACTGGGCGATCTGCAGCAGGAACTGAACGGCGCCGACAGTTATATCCAGCAGGTATTACAGGAACGCCAGACCGAATTCCTGAAACCCTTTTACGCCAAGGCCAAGAAAGCGATTGAACAGGTAGCGAAGGAAAAGGGATACACACATGTATTCAGTACGGATGTGTTCCTGGTGGCGCCCGAAGCCGATGACCTTTCGCTTCCCGTGCTTACCAAACTGAACATTAAACTGCCCAACCAGGGCGGCGGCAAGACGCCCGGCAAAACGGGGAATTAAATTATTCCGGTATTACGCGATGCAAATTTTTTGCAACGCATCTTTAAGTTATGCGGGACTTTCAGTCTCGCATAATTTTTTATAGCCACCAGACCACTACGCTTCCTATTTTTGCTTCATGCAGGAACCCGGTCCCATTGGCGTTTTTGATTCCGGTTACGGAGGCCTTACCGTTTTAAAGGAAATAGTAAAGGAACTCCCGGACTATGATTACCTCTACCTGGGCGACAATGCCCGATCACCTTACGGCAACCGTTCTTTTGACACGGTGTATCATTACACCCTGCAGTGTGTGGAATGGTTTTTTAAAAAAGGCTGTTCCCTGGTGATCCTGGCCTGCAATACGGCATCCGCCAAGGCCCTGCGCACGATCCAGCAAAATGATCTGCCGCGGCTCGACCCGGCCAAACGCGTACTGGGCGTGATCAGGCCTACGGCGGAGATCATCGGAACATTTTCGGAAACGCAATCGGTCGGCATCCTGGCCACGGAAGGCACCGTCAATTCGGAATCGTATCCGATGGAGATCGCTAAATTCTTCCCGGAATTGAAAGTGTACCAGGAAGCCTGCCCCATGTGGGTGCCGCTGATCGAGAACAACGAACAGCGCGGTCACGGCGCCGATTATTTTGTAAAGAAACACCTGCATAACATATTTGAAGCGGGAGAGAATATCGATGTCATCCTGCTGGGATGTACGCATTACCCTTTGCTAAAAGAAAAAATTGAAGAATACCTGCCGATCGGAGTTAAATTGATTTCACAGGGTGAGATCGTGGCGCGTAGCCTGGCGGATTACCTGGGGCGGCACCCGGAAATAAAGCAACGCTGCAGCCGGCAGGGTCACCGTAAATTTTATACCACCGATTCTTCAGACGATTTCGACAAACACGCCCTTGATTTTTATGGGGAACGGGTTCTGTCCCGGCATGTTGATATTGAAGAAGTTAAACTGTGATTTTTGTCACCGGACCGGGCCTTAAAAAATCCGTTTTTCCTTTCCCGCCTTCCGCCCAAACCCTTACCTTTGCCGTCCTTTCATCCCGACCCGTCAATCAGGTGTGGTGACCTGGAATGCCGGGCGAAACGGATAATCGGTTCTTACTTCTCCTTTGAACCGGAAAAATTTCAAACCCGGTCCGGGTTTGCTGCCGCAGGGCAGCCGAGGGACCGATAAAGCGAAAAGGATCATTAATTATGAAACGTACATTTCAACCTCACCGGAAACGCCGCAAGACCGTACACGGTTTTCGCAAGCGCATGCAGACCGCCAATGGCCGTAAAGTTCTGGCCAGCCGCCGCGCCAAAGGGCGTAAGAAACTGTCGGTATCGGATGAAAGCCGGTTAAAGTAAACAACCCGTTCCCTTCGGGGAAATGAAGAGGTTTCAATACATTTAAGCTCCGTACCCCGGAGCTTTTTTTATCGTGGTAAAAAAAAATACACTCGGAAAATCGGAGCGGCTGAAAAGCCGCCGGGCAATGGAGCGGTTATTCGAAAAAGGAGCGCGTTTTTCGGTAACGCCCTTCCGGGTTGTTTATGCCCTGTCCGATGAAAAGGGGCTACGGTTTGCCGCGGGGGTAAGCGCCAAACTGTTCAGGAAAGCCACCGAACGCAACCGGGTTAAAAGGGTAACCAGGGAAGCCTGGCGCCTGCAAAAAGGACCGCTGCGGGAGGCTTTGCAAAAAGCGGGAACCGGCCTGCATGTTTTTTTAAGTTATACCGCCAGGGAAATCCCCCGCTATCAGCATGTTCATGATCCGATCGGTATAATTTTACAAAGGCTGCTCAAAAAGATCCATGAAAACAATACTCCGGATACTTAGTCTTCCTTTTATACTCCTGATCAAAATTTATCAATGGGTGATCTCGCCATGGATCGGTCCCAAGTGCAGGTTCACCCCAACCTGTTCACATTACGCCGCCGAAGCGCTGAAGAAGCACGGGTTGTTCAAAGGAATGTGGCTGGCGATCCGCCGCCTATCACGGTGTCATCCCTGGGGCGGCAGCGGGTACGACCCGGTTCCGTGATATTGCACTATGCGTTCCTGTTATAATTATGTATATTGTTTTATAAATAAAACTTTTGGTTACGGTTTCGGTTATAGAGGATGATATACATTACCGGGAAGGATTGAAGACGCTGATCGACGGATCGGGTTATTTCAAACTGCTTCACAGCTATCCTTCCGCCGAAGATGCGCTTCCGCATATTATTCAGCATCCGCCCGCGATCGCGATGGTGGACATCAAGCTGCCCGGCCGCAGCGGTCCCGAACTGATCCTGTCCATCCGGCAGCAGGCTCCCGATATTCTTTGCATGGTCTGTTCATTTTATGACGATGACGAGTATATTTTTACCGCGCTCAAAAACGGGGCCTGCGGATATATCCTGAAAGATTCCATGCCGCAGCAGATCCTCAATTCGCTGAAGGAACTATACCAGGGCGGGGCGCCGATGAGCCCCTACATCGCCAAAAAAGTGATCAATTCATTCCAGCAGAAGCCGGCCATTTCCAGGCTGGCGGAACTAACCAAAAGAGAAAACGAAATCCTGCAACTGGTGGCCACCGGGCTGTTGGTAAAAGAAGTGGCGCAGCAACTGAACCTGAGCGCCCATACGGTAACCAAACACATGAAAAATATCTACCAGAAACTGCATGTCAATAACCGTATAGCAGCCGTGAACCGCCTGAACCGGCCCGGCGGAAAAAAAATATAAAGCGGGCGCCCTGCTCCCTGATCATAATCATTGTAAAAAAAGATGCCCGAACCGGATTTAATATTAAATTGTCCGGGCCACCGGGAAAGGAAGCTCTATTGTTCATTCACGTAAAATACTGCTATATGAAAAAAAACATGCTGTTGATCGCATTTATCGCTTTATGGTCAGGAATGATATCCTGCAAATCCTCCTCCTCCTCTTCTTTTGAAAAGGACGTTCGTAAAAGGGCAGAATTTATGTGCGAGATCCAGAAGCTCACGGCCAAAGCGGCCGCCGACTCAAACGCCACCGGGGAACTGGATAAAGTCAAAAAAGAACTGGATGATTATGATGCAAGAATGGAACAAAAATACAAGGATAAAAAACCTACCGATAAGGAATCCGAAAATGCCCGCAAGATCATCGACGATATTATGGCAAAATGTAAATGATCATGTTACAATAATAAACGCCCGTCGTGGTACAGTCCGCGACGGGCGTTTAATTTACAGTTTTCAAAGCCGGGCGGCTACTTTATTCCAGTTCACTACATTCCAGAAGGCAGCCAGGTAATCGGCGCGGCGGTTCTGGTATTTCAGGTAATAGGCGTGTTCCCATACGTCCACACCAAGGATGGGTTTCCCCTTTACTTCCGCGATATCCATTAAGGGGTTGTCCTGGTTGGGCGTGGAGCTGATCTCCAGTTTACCGCCTTTTTCAATCAGCCAGGCCCAGCCGCTTCCGAAACGGGTCATGCCCGCCGCTGCGAATTTTTCTTTGAATGCATCAAAAGATCCGAAGGTGGCGGTCAGGGCTTCGGCCAGTTTGCCGCCGGGTACGCCACCGGCCTGCGGGGCCAGACTTTCCCAGAAAAAGCTGTGGTTCCAGTGACCCCCGCCGTTGTTGCGTACCGCCATGGAAATTTTCCCCGCATGCGCCACCAGCTCTTCAAGGCTCTTATGCTCGTGTTCGGTGCCGGCAATGGCTTTATTCAGGTTGTCAACATAAGCCTGGTGATGCTTGCCATGATGTATCTGCATGGTCAGGGTGTCGATATGCGGTTCCAGTGCATCGTGTGCATAGGGAAGCGCCGGTAAGGTAAATGCCATAATGATCGGGTTTAATGTGAATGATCGTGTTTTCCTGAAAGGACAACAAAATTAGGAAGATGCAGTTTACCGCCGGGGCCGGCGGCTCATTTGTTTCTGATTTCGAAAATGGCAGATCAAACGGCGGCCCGCCGGATCAGTTTTTTCCCTTTAGCGGTAAGGCTTTCCACCAAACCCTTTGATTCCAGGTCCAGTTTTACCGAAATCGTATACCAGGGAACCGATCCTTTGAATCCCGGCATTTTTTTCCGGATGATTTTAATAACATCATCCGAAAGCTCGGTAAATGTCTTTTCCTTGCCGCGCGCCAGGCTTTGCAGGATGGCCGCTTTAAAGGCGGCATAGATATCCGCGTCGATCCGGAAACTGTTGCCGCTGCGGGGATGTGTCAGTGACTTTTTTTTCTGGGGGCTGGTTTTAGACATAATCATCTTTTTTTACGGAAGAAAGCCTGCATCAGCTTGGCGCAATCTTCTTTTAATACGCCGCGCACCAGTTCGCTCCTGGGATGAAAGGGCCAGTTGGCGCCGGTCGTTTTTTTGTACCCGTTTTTTTCATCGTCGGCTCCGTACACGATTTTGCGAACCCTTGACCAGTACAGGGCCCCGGCGCACATCAGGCAGGGCTCTACCGTTACATAAAGAATGGCGTCGGGCAGAAATTTTGAACCCAGTGCATTAAACGCGGAGGTGAGCGCAATCATTTCGGCATGGGCGGTGGGGTCATTCAGGCGCTCGGTCATATTATATCCCCGGGCGATGATCTTTTCATTTTGCACCACTACGGCCCCGATGGGGATCTCATCCGCCTCCAAAGCTTTTTTAGCTTCCCTGATCGCCTGCATCATGTAGTATTCGTCGGTCATGGGCCGGGGAGTTTTGCCTACCTTCAAACAAAATTACAGGTAATGTCAGATATCGCTCAACTGGAAAACCTGCTGCAGTATTTCCGGAGCGGGGCCACCCGTTCTTATGCGTTCCGGAAAGAACAACTGAATAAACTGAAGACATCCATCCTCCGGCATGAACAGGAGATCTACGAAGCATTGTATACAGACCTGAAAAAAAGCAGGGAAGAAACATGGGTCACCGAAACGGGGATGGTCTTATCCGAGCTGAACAGCGCGATCCGTCACCTGCACCGCTGGATGGAGCCCGAAAGAAAGGGCACCAATTTGCTGAACCTGCCATCGGGCAGTAAAGTGATCCGCGAACCGCTTGGCGTTGTATTGATCATCGGTCCCTGGAATTACCCCTTCCAGCTGCTGATCAACCCGCTGATTGGCGCCATTGCCGCCGGGAACTGCGTGGTGCTGAAACCCAGCGAATTTGCGCCGGCCACGGATGCGGTGATGAAAAAGATCATAGAAGAGGCGTTTGCGCCGGAATATATTTTATACGTACAGGGCGACGGCGCCACCGTGATCCCGGCCATGATGAATCATTTTACGTTCGGCCACGTGTTTTATACCGGCAGCACCGCCGTGGGAAAGATCATTTATAAAATGGCGGCTGAAAAACTGGTGCCCGTTACGCTGGAACTGGGTGGTAAAAGCCCCTGCGTGGTGGAGCGCGACGCGAATATCAAAGTGGCGGCACGCAGGATCGCGATGACCAAATTCTCCAATGCCGGGCAGATGTGCGTAGCGCCCGATTTTATTCTTGTACATGCGTCGGTGAAAGAAAAATTGCTGGACGCGTTTAAAGAGATCCTCCCGAAATTTTTCGGTGAAAAACCGGAAGAGAATTACGGTTACGGGAAAATCATCAACAGCCGGCAGTTTGACCGCATCGCGGGATATTTATCCAGCGGTAAGAAAATTTACGGGGGAAGGACCGATAAGGATAAACTATTCATCGAACCCACGGTGTTATCCGATGTGCCGCCGGAGGCCCCGGTGATGAACGAAGAGATTTTCGGCCCTGTGCTGCCCGTACTGTCGTTTGAAAATATGGAGGAAGCGAAAGCGGTCATCGGCAGACACCCCGATCCGCTTGCATTTTATGTGTATACATCCAGCCGGAAAAGGGAAAAGGAATGGCTGGAAGCGGTGCCTGCGGGGGGAAGCTGTGTCAATAATTCCAGCTGGCACCTCACCAATCACCACCTGCCTTTCGGCGGCCGCGGCACCAGCGGTACCGGCTGTTATCATGGAAAATATTCATTCGAAACCTTTAGCCACAAACGGGCGGTGATGCGGACCCCCACCTGGTTCGATCCCTCCATCAAATACCCGCCCCTGAAGGGAAGGCTGAAACTTTTTAAATGGGTGATCCGGTGAGAAAACTAAAACGTTTCCTGCTTGTTGTAACCGTGTTGGTGGCTGTTTTCGCCGTATACGTGGAGATCGCCAACAGAAACTCGAAAAAAATGACCTATCGCCAGAAAGTACTGAAAGCAATTTATCCCGCATGGATGTGGTTTACAAAACTTACGCGCAAAAACATAACCTCCCTTTCCAACGAAAAGAAAGTGCCGGTCCTTCCTTTTTATTCGCTGAAAGGCGTGCTGAACAACGGCGATACTTTTGATTTCGCCGGCCTGAAAGGAAAAAAAGTGATGCTGGTAAATACGGCCAGCGATTGCGGGTATACCAACCAGTATGAAGCGCTTCAAAAATTATCGGAACAGTACCGCGACCGGCTGGTCGTTCTTGGTTTTCCCGCCAATGATTTTAAGGAACAGGAAAAGGGCAGCGATGAAACCATCGCGGAATTCTGCCGGCTGAACTATGGTGTCAGCTTCCCGCTGATGAAGAAAAGTGTTGTGGTGAAAGGGGAGGGGCAGAACCCGGTGTACCGGTGGCTGACCGATTCATCGCAGAATGGCTGGAACAACAAACCGCCCGCCTGGAATTTTACCAAATACATTGTTGACGAAAAAGGCGTGCTCACCCATTATTTCGGACCCTCGGTTTCGCCGTTGCAACCGGAAGTCATCAAAGCGATTCAATAAATTTATGTTTACCAAAACCGATATCGAAAAATATTTCGTGGCGGAAAAAAAGGAAAGCCTGCTCTTTCTCGTCCTTGGCCTGGCCGGGATCGCCGCCGCGATTATTTTTTTATTCATCCTGCATATGTCTTTTTACCGGGGCGCGGCCATCCCCTTTATCCTGATCGGGCTATTGCTGGCTACGGTGGGATATACGGTGTATAAGCGGAGCGACGGTGACCGGGTGCGCAATGTATATGCCTATGATATGAACCCGCAGGAATTAAAAGAGAAGGAAATTCCCCGGATGAAAACCGTGATGCGGAATTTCGTCATCTACCGCTATGTTGAACTTTTCCTGTTCCTGCTCGGCGCCGGCTTGTATATTTATTTCATCCGTGATTTCCGCCAGGATTTCTGGCGGGGACTCGGACTGGCCCTTGCCCTTATGTCATTGCTGACCCTGCTGGCTGATTATTTCGCGGAAAAAAGGGGAAGGCTATACCTGCGGGGACTGGAGTCATTTACCCGGCAATCTTCCTCATGAATATACCGGATATCACCGGGACCGCGGGCGTGGGCCTGATCCTGCTGGCCTATTTCTGCAGCACATTTAGCTGGATTAACGGAAAAGGTAAATTGTTTTTCCTCCTTAATACGCTGGGGGCGGGACTGGCCTGCACCGCTTCCTGGCTGATCGGGTACTGGCCCTTTATTATACTTGAAGGCACCTGGTTCGTGGTGTCGCTGCTGGGCCTGGTGCGAGTGTATTACCGGAAGCAATGATCAATTATTCCACGGGACATTTCTCATGGTAATTCACCAGTTCGATCGGGGTTTTTTCAAACCGGTATCCCCCGTAACTGATCATGATCTCATTCAGCACTTCATTGATCTCTTCTTCCGTTTTCAGGGTAACCAGCCGCTGCCGGAATTCTTTGATATTGGGAAGACCCTTTAAATAGTTCGCGTAATGACGGCGCATTTCATTGATGCCGACCACCGGTCCCTTCCATTCCACGGAATGACGCAGGTGCTTGCGACAAACGGCGACACGGTCTTCGATGCCCGGCGGGGGCAGGTGTTCGCCGGTTTTCAGGAAATGTTTGATCTCGTTGAATATCCAGGGATAGCCGATCGCCGCGCGGCCGATCATGATGCCATCGATGCCATAGCGGTTTTTATATGCCAGCGCTTTTTCAGGCGAGTCAATATCGCCGTTACCGAAAATGGGGATCCGGATACGCGGGTTGTTTTTCACTTTACCGATCAGGGTCCAGTCGGCCTCGCCCTTGTACATCTGCGTACGGGTGCGCCCATGAATGGAAAGGGCCCTGATACCGGCGTCCTGTAAACGTTCGGCTACTTCCTCTATATTCTTTGTATGATCGTCCCAGCCCAGTCTTGTTTTAACGGTAACGGGCAGCGAAGTGGATTTCACCACAGCGGAAGTCAGCCTTACCATCAGGTCGATATCTTTCAGTACACCGGCCCCCGCCCCCTTTAATGCCACTTTCTTTACCGGGCAGCCGAAATTGATATCGAGCAGGTCGGGTTGGGTAACATCTACGATCTTAGCCGCCAGCGACAGGCTTTCTTCATCACCGCCGAAGATCTGGATGCCTACCGGTCGCTCATAGTCGAAAATGTCGAGTTTTTTACGGCTTTTGATGGCATCGCGGATCAAACCCTCGGAAGAAATGAACTCGGTGTACATGATATCGGCCCCGTTGTCTTTGCAAACGGCGCGAAAAGGCGGGTCGCTCACGTCTTCCATCGGCGCCAGCAGGAGGGGGAAATCAGGAACTTCTATGTTGCCTATCTTTACCATTGACAAACGGCAAAATTACACGCAAAAAACGGAGTTTCCGAATGAATGGACTATTAAAAACCAAACCGGCCTGGAACCAGTTCCTGGTGCTTGTTAGCCTGGCGCTGGTCAGTTTTTTCCTGCTGGGGCTGGTGGGTACCCTGCTCTTGTCGGCCTTCACCGGCATCAGCATCAAAGACATGAGTGATCTCTCCACCCTGGATTTTTCACGTCCCGGGGCCATCGAATTTATCCGCGGCATGCAAGTGGTGCAATTTATCAGTTTGTTTGTCGTGCCCGTTTTTGTATGCGCCCGCCTGTTCAGCACCGATACAAAATCCTATCTCGGTTTGCGCAAGCCGTCATGGCCGGGTTATTTTATCGCCGGGATCGCTGTCATGCTTTTTGCCATTCCGCTGACCAATTTACTGGGTGAATGGAACCGCAACATCGCGTTTCCGAAAGGAATAGAAAACTGGATGAAATCTTCGGAGCAGGAAGCTTCAAGAACGGTAAAAGCCCTGCTGGCAAGACATACCATCAAAGATCTTGTCATCAACGTATTTTGTATCGCGGGGCTGGCGGCGGTAGGAGAGGAGCTTCTGTTCCGCGGGATAGCCCAGCGTTTACTGATTAAAATGTTCAAAAGTCCCTGGGTTGGCATGATCATCGCCGCGATACTTTTTTCCGCGATGCACCTGCAGTTTTACGGATTCCTGCCCCGGTTCGTGCTCGGGGTATTGCTGGGCCTGATCTATTGGTACAGCGGTAGTCTCTGGGCGGCCATGCTGGCCCATTTTGTATACGACGCGCTGCTGATCGTGCTGGCGTATTTTAACCCCGGTATGCTGGAAGACGAATCATCGGCGCAGCTGTCGGATATTGCGGTACTGGCTTCGGTCAGCGCTGCCGTTGTAGCGGCACTGGTCATCTGGATGAAAAAGAAATCAACCATTACGTTTAGCGATGTGTATGCGGATGATGCGGTCCCTGTAAAAGACCACCCGTTCTGAAATCTCCTTCATGGCATTCAACTGGCAAACCTTTAAGACAAGAACCATTACCGCCCTGCTGTTTGCGGCGGTTATGCTGCTGGGTTTATTCTGGAATCACTGGACTTTCCTCGTCTTGTTTTCCGTCATTCATTTCGGATGCTGGTGGGAATACCTGAAACTTACCGAAAAGATCACTGCTGGCACCATACCCCTTTACAGCAAAATGGGTCTGTTGCTGATGGGTTATGGTTTGTTTCTCTGGTTCTGCGGACCTTCCTATCATGCCGGCGGGTATGGATTGAAACAAAATTTCTCCCTTCCTGTTTCCGTGGCGGGATTTGTATTGCTGGTTGCCGGTATTTTTCAAAAGAAACCCTTCAGCATCAGGGCCACCGGAATGGGTCTGTTGGGGCTGATCTATATTTCATTCAGCCTCGGACTGATGATGGATCTTTCGGGGCAAATAAAAAACCCGGATACGGGGGAAAGCCTGTTTACCCATTATAATAAATACCTGCCGGCGCTGATCATTTTCTCCATTTGGATCAATGATACCATGGCTTATATCGTTGGTTCGCTGATCGGCCGGACACCCCTGTCACGCGTTTCCCCCAAAAAAACATGGGAGGGAACCATTGGCGGCGTTCTTTTATCGGGAGGGATCGCTTTTTTCCTGCCTTATTTTTTTGACATACCCTATATTGATCCTTCCGCCTGCATCGTGGCCATAGCCGTGGCCATCGTGGGAACCATCGGCGACCTGTTTGAATCCAAATTGAAAAGAATGGCCGGCGTAAAAGACAGCGGCCAGATCATGCCGGGTCATGGCGGCTTCCTCGACCGGTTTGATTCGTTATTATTTGCCATTCCCATCGCCTGGGCCATCCTGCAGCCCTGTTATTTTCAATGCTAGACCCTGCCGGTGCCGCAAGGCATTTCGCCCTATATTTGTTATTCAAGAAGGTTCCATGACCATTCACAAAGAAGGCTATAAAACCATCGCCCTTTCCGTATTTATATTCGGTGTCCTGAATGTGCTCTCGTTTTACTTTTTCAGTTATGCTTCCCCGCTGATCAGCTGGCTGATTTTTGCAGCCACCCTATTTCTTTTATTGTTTATTATTTCCTTTTTCCGTGTTCCTAATAGAACCCTGACACAACGGGAGGATGCCATCGTGGCGCCGGCCGACGGGAAAGTGGTCGTGATCGAAGAAGTGCAGGCCGACGAATATTTTACAGACCGCCGGATCCAGGTCTCCATCTTCATGAGCCCGGCCAATGTGCATGTGAACCGCAATCCTGTGGCGGGGGAAGTGGTTTACAGCCAGTACCATAAAGGCAAATACCTGGTGGCCTGGCACCCCAAATCATCCACCGATAATGAACGGCATACCGTGGTGTACCGGAGTGACGGAAAAGAATTGCTCGTCAAACAGATTGCCGGCGCCGTGGCGAAACGGATCGTGAACTACCTCCGGCCGGGGCAGCAGGTGCAGCAATCCGCGGAGATGGGTTTCATCAAGTTCGGTTCCCGCGTCGATCTTTTATTGCCGCTGGATGCAAGGGTCCATGTAAAGATCGGCGATAAGCCCAGGGGGGGTGTTACGGTGATTGCGACCTGGTGAGGAGAAATGTGAGAATGTGGAAATCAAGAAAGACAGCGGTACTTTAAAATATATTTTCGAGTTCTTTCAGTGAACGGACCGTGTAGGTGGCTTGTATCGCCGCGCTGATGCCCAGGTGATTTACAAATACCTGGTCGATCCCTGCGTTGATGGCGCCCTGTATATCCACTTCAATGCTGTCGCCGATCATGATGCTTTCACCGGGAAGCGAACCCGTTTTCCGGAACGCGTATTCAAAGATCTCCCGGTGGGGTTTCAGGCTGTTGCTGCCTTCCGAAGTGATCACTTCGGTGAAATATTTATCCAGCCCGGAATGTTTCAGTTTGCTGTACTGCGTTTTTTCAAAACCGTTGGTGATGAGGTGGAGTTTGTACTGTTTGGCCGACAGGTAATCGAGGATCTCGGTGGTATGGGGAAAGAGGATCTTCCGCGTAGGCAGGAGATCGAGAAAGCGGACGCCCATTTCCCGGGCCAGTCCTTCATCGGCGATCTTAAATTCAAGCAGGGTCAGCCACATCCGTTTCCAGCGCAGTTCATCAACCTTGATAAACCCGTTGCGGTACCGTTCCCATAATTTTTCGTTGTGCACGAGGTAGTGGCTGTGGAATAACCCGAAATCATGGACGCCCCGGGAATACAGCTCCATTTCGCGGAATAATTCTTCCAGCGTATGGCGGCTGTTGGCTTCAAAGTCCCACAGGGTATGATCGAGGTCGAAAAACAGGTGCCGATACTTCATCGCAGGTTGTAGATTTGCAAAGAAACTGCAAATAAACCAATCTATGAACGTTATTGTTACCGGCGCATCAAAGGGGATCGGCAGGGCCGTTGCGGAACAATTTGCCGCCGGGGGCCATGATCTTTTCCTGTGTGCCCGGGGGGAAGTGGCGCTGTATAAAACGACGGAAGAACTGATGACAAAATACCCGGCGGTAACGATCCGGTCTAAACCGGCGGATCTCAGCAAAAAGGAAACGGCACATGCATTCGGCAACTGGTGTCTTTCTTATGCCGTCCCCGATATCCTGGTCAATAACGCGGGTCTCTTCGAATCCGGCAGCGTGCACAATGAAGCAGAGGGTTTGCTGGAAAGCCAGCTGGCCACGAACCTGTTCAGTGCCTATCACCTCACGCACACTGTTTTGCCCGCCATGATGCAGCGGGGATCAGGCCATATATTCAACCTTTGTTCCGTCGCATCGCTTGCGGCCTATGAAAACGGCGGGGCTTACAGTATCAGCAAATTCGCGATGTATGGTTTTAGTAAGAACCTGCGCGAGGAAATGAAACCACACGGGATCAAGGTAACATCCCTGCACCCCGGGGCGGTCATGACCGATTCATGGTCCGGCTTTGATAATACTTCAAAACGTATCATGGAGCCGGAAGATATCGCCAAAATGATCTATGCTGCCGCGCAATTGTCGCCCCAGGCCTGCGTGGAAGACATCGTCATCCGGCCCCTGCTGGGCGATCTGTGAATCCTAACGGGGGTTTGCCATTAACCCTACCCATTTTCCTTTGGTATATTTTAAGTTCCCGCTTTTAAGGGCTGTGTTATTTTTGTGATTCGGCTGATGCGGAAAACCTTTACCATATTCATCCTTACGGCTTTCATACTGCCGCTGCGCGCCCAGGTTCAGTTCAAAACGGTTGTGCCCGCGCGGGCATTGGTAACCGGCGAATCCTTCCAGGTACAGTATGTACTGGAAGGGATCAATAAAACGGTAGTGATCCGCCCGCCCGATTTTTCAGGGTTCCGGTTTATTACCGGGCCGAATATATATACGGGGATGGTGCCGGGTCTGAATGGACCGAGACCGGTGCAGAATTTTGTATATACGCTCGAAGCCGCCGGCGAAGGGAAGCGGCTGATCCCCGGCGCGGGCATACTGGTTGACGGTAAAGTGTACAAAAGCGAGGAGGCGACCGTGGAAATCATCTCCGCGCGCGATGCCGCGCGCCTGCTGCGAAAAAGGGAGGACGCGCTGAATACGGCTTATTTCCTGCGACCCGGCGAAGATCCTTACGAAAAGATCCGACAGAATCTTTTCCTGAAAGTCGGGCTGGACAAGACCAGTTGTTATGCCGGCGAACCCATTGTGGCTACCTATAAATTGTATTCAAGGCTCGAATCGAAATCGGATATCGTTAAAAACCCCGGGTTTTACGGTTTTGCCGTTTATGATATGGTGAACCTGTCAAATAAGAAGGTCAGTACAGAACAGGTCAATGGCCAGTTGTTCGACGTGCATACGGTGAGGCAGGTGCAACTGTACCCCCTGCAGGCCGGAACCTATACGATCGACCCGATGGAAATGAAGAACAGGGTTGAATTTTCAAGGAGCGCGGTGAACAAACGGACGGAACAGGAGATCGTGGAAGGCATGTTTGGCCAGCCGGATGATGCGCCCCGGAATGCCGCCACGGAAGTATTTGAATCAGCGATCAAAACCGAGCCGCTGACTGTCAGCGTAAAACCGGTTAACGCGAAAAACAAACCCGCCGATTATAACGGGGCGGTGGGCGCGTTCACGATTTCATCCCGAATACATCGTACGCAGCTGTCCAGGAACGAAGAAGGCGTACTGGATCTCATGGTGTCGGGCCATGGAAATTTTATCCAGTTGAGCCCACCCGAATGGCAGGGCCCGGCGGGCGTGGAATGGTTCGGACCCGAGATCCGGGATTCACTTGATAAAACAAGGTCCCCTTTATCGGGATACCGGGTTTTCCGCTATCGTTTCGTCTCTTCGCTTCCCGGCGATTATGTGCTGCCCGCTGTTCATTTTTCTTTCTTCGATCCCGCCGCCGGAATTTTTAAAACCGTGGTTACAGAACCGGGGTCGATCCGTGTCAGTAATGAAGAAAGGAACAATCCTGCGATAAAAACAACAACCGCGGAAAAGACAGGTAACCTTTTTCATAAAAAATGGCAGATTGCAGGGATTTTACTCTTCGTGGTGGTTGTCACATTATCCGCGTATTATTTTAAAAGGGGAAAAAACAAAGAAACGCCGCTGCCAACCGGGATGAAGCCGCCGGTTTCGATCGTGAATGATATGCTTGCCCCGGCCGCAATATTGGTGCCGGGGGCCGACCAGGACTTTTTTATTTCCCTGCGACTGGGGATCTGGAATTTCTTCGGTTATTATTACCCCCTTTCGGGAAGCGGAATGAACAAAGGGATTCTCTTCGGGCTGCTGCGGGATAAAGCAGTGGGAGAAACGCTGATCGCTCAACTTGAAAACCTGTTGCAGCAATGCGAAGTAGGCATCTATACACCGGTGAGCCAGCCTTCCGACAAATCAAAACTGCTATCGGACACAAAGGAATTATTGCTCGCGATTGAAAAAGCGGGGTTACTCTGAATATTTATAACCTACGCCCCTGACGGAATGAAAGTACCGCGGGTTGCGGCTGTCTTCTTCGAAATATTTACGGAAATTGAGGATAAAATTATCGATGGTCCGCGTGGTGGGATATACGTTATAACCCCAGACCGACTGCAGGATTTTTTCCCGGGGCACTACTTCGTTTTTATTTTCGATCAGCAGCTTGAGTAGCATGGTTTCCTTTTTGCTCAGCTGGATTTTCCCCCCGTCGTTTTTAATGGCTTCCTGCGCTTTGAAGTCGATGGTATTTCCGCCAAACTGGTAGGTATCTCCGAGGGTCGTTTTTTCGCGCAGCTTTTTATTCTTGCCGATCAGTTTATTTACCCGCAGCAGTAATTCCTCGAGGTTGAAGGGTTTGGTCAGGTAATCATCGGCGCCTTTTTTAAGTCCCAGCACGCGGTCGGCGCTGCTGTTTTTGGCGCTCAGGATCAGGATAGGAACTTCGTTATTGCTGATCCGGATGGTTTCTGTTACGTGTATGCCATCCATTTCGGGGAGCATGACATCAAGGATGATCAGGTCAAAAAACTCCCCTTGTACGGCTTTCAGCGCCGTCGCCCCGTCGAAAGCGGAAGTAACATCATAACCTTCGAGTTCGAGGTTCAGCTTCAGGGCCTCGTGGAGGTTTTCTTCATCTTCCACCAGCAATATGGATGCTTTTCTTTCAGGGGTCATTTGTCAGGTATGAAAAACAACGGCAAAAATACTGCCGCTGGGTTCATTATTTGTCACCGAAATGTCGCCATTGTGGTCCCGCGCGATCTTGCGGCAAAGGTACAGACCCAGTCCCGTTCCCTGCTTTTTCCGGGTGGCTTCATTGCCGATGCGGTAAAACTTTGTAAATATCTTGGACTTCTCCGGATCGGGGATACCCGAGCCTTCATCGATCACGCGGAGTTCGATGCCCGACCTGTAATTTTTCAGCGTAGCAGTAACCGGTTTTTCCCGGGGAGAATATTTAACGGCGTTTTCCAGCAGGTTATTGATCAGCATCTGCAGCAATAAGGCATCTCCTTTAACGGCCGCATCTGTTTCGATATCCCCGATAAACTTCCGGTCGGGGAACCGGTTCCTGAAATCCTGGAGACAGTCCTTCAGCAGGTCGGACAGGTCGAGTTCTTCCTTGGAGGATTTATACCCGCTGCTTTCCAGTTGCGAAGAGACCAGGATATTATTGGTTAAAAAATTCAGTCGCGCCGTTTCATCCAGCGTGGTGCGGATGATTTTTTTCTGTTTCTCGGGGTCCAGGTTGTATTTCTGCAGGGTTTCCAGGTTGAGGCGGGCCACCGAAATAGGTGTTTTCAGTTCATGCGTAACCGCCATCATAAAATTCTGTTGTTGCTGCTGCAGCCGGAACTGTTTGCGAACGGAGCGGTAAACAAAACCTGCGCCTACCAGGATCAGCAGCAGGAAAATACTGCCTTCACCCAGGTATTTTGAACGGTTTCGCTGGTGCTGCTGGAATATTTTATCCCTTTCCTGCGTGAACAAGGCGGGGTTGGCGGCGCTGTCGGTTTTCGACTGCAGGTTCTCGAGTTCAAAATCACGCATGGCAGAATTTTGCCGGTTCAGGGAGATGAACCACCAGACCAGGGCTGCGATGATATAGAAAAGCAACATCCAGTACAGGGCGGTGGTGCGGCGTAACCGGCTACGGCTTTTATCGGGCATGTGACAAAGTTGGGATTATTGTTTCTTTTCCAGCCGAAGCCCGACATCCATTACATTATTCAGCGGGTCTTCGCGCATGATCTGTTCCACCGTAAACCGGTATTCGCCCGGTTTGCGGAAATAAAAATCACGGCCATCGGGCACCAGGGGGATCCGGTGTTCGTAAATATCATCCATGCCGCTTCCCAGCCAGCCGTTCTCGTCGGTAAGTTTCAGGTCAAAGCGGGCTGTTTGCGAACTGTCGGCCCCGGGTTGACGGGTATGCAGGTTGACATAAATATTATTATAGTTGTATTTATCGTTATGGCGCAGGGTCAGGAACAGGCGGTAAGGGGATGACGTGTCTTTGATAGTGAAGGTAAAAGAAGGTTTGAAGCTGCTTTTCCAGGCATGACCGGGGATCGCCGCCGTTTTTTCATAGAGATCGATGGTTTGGCAGGAGGACAGTATCAGTAATAGGAGCAGCCCCGGGATTTTAGATATGCGCATCATCTTACAAAGATATTGCTAAACAGTAGTGACTTCGATAAACAGCATCCCCGGAATAGTGACTGGTTGCTGGTCGCTGGTTGCTTGTCTTTTGTTTCTCGTTTACAAAACATTCAGCACCTGTTCCTTTGCTTTTTCCAGTTCATCCTTCATCAGCACCACGCATTTCTGGATGGTGGAATCGTAGGCTTTGGAGCCGGTGGTATTGATCTCGCGGCCGATTTCCTGCAGGATAAAGGACAGTTTTTTACCCTTTGATTCCGCGTTCTCGGCCAGCAGGGTTTTAAAGTATTCGCAGTGGTTGGAGAGCCGCACCTGTTCTTCGGAGATATCGATCTTTTCGATATAATAGATGAGCTCCTGTTCCAGCCGGTTGCTGTCATAATTTTCCTTGCCCACATTGTCTTCCAGCAGGCGGGTTATGCCCTCGCGAATTTTTTGCTGCCGAAGGGGTTCAAGCTTTGACACTTCTTCCTGTTGCTTTAAAATATTGTTGATCCTCCCCAGCAGGTCTTCTTCCAGCACCCGCCCTTCTTCGAGGCGATGCAGGTTGAGGTCGTCGATGGCGGAAAGCAGCACCTGCTGAAAATCCTGCCAGTCGCGGTCGTCCAGGCTATCGCTGCTGGGTGTGATCACTTCGGGCAGTTTGACGAGGGTGCTCAGGATATGCGAGGGGTCCAGCCCGAGTTCAGTAGAGAGATCAGCCAGGGTTTTATAGTAGGCTTTGGCAAGATCAGTGTTGATCGTAACCGGTTTGGCATGACCGGTGTCTTTCAGGCTGATGGTACAATCCACGGTGCCGCGGCCCAGTTTTTCGGAGAGCAGGCGCCGGATATCAAATTCAAAGGGCTTCAGTACCGAGGGCAATTTCAGCTGCAGGTCAAATTGTTTTCCGTTGAGTGATTTGATGTCGACCAGGAATGTTTTATTGCCAACACTTTTTTCGGACCTTCCAAAACCGGTCATTGATTTGAGCATGCCAATTGATTTGAATGCCGTAAAGGTATTTTTAATTATCCATTCCGTCGCGGCTCCTTTCGGCATCGCCATAACCCGTCGGCGCCCAAAAAACGGGTAGGGGGCCGGGAAAAATTCTGTTGCAGTTCGCGGGTATCAATAAAAAATCCCCCCGGGATTAGCGGAGGGACATTTATATGGATGGGTTAGTAAGTACCGGGAAATAAATTTCCCGACACAATATTATAAATAATTTTCATTAACCAAAAAATATTTCCAAACTATTTTATTAACATTTTAATTACTGCTGTGGATAAACCTGAAAAAAATATTACCTGTTTGCTTACAGTAATGGGTTGTGATGCGGTTGTCATCTATTGATCAATGCCTGTAGTATAAACGGTACACGATTGATGAAATCAAGATCCCGCGCGGGTTTCAGCCGTAACTTACTTTATTTATCTTCTTCATTTTCAAAAAAATATTTTTTGCGTGCTGCATCGTCAATCAATCGGATGAACGCCCGGTGATGGCCAAATCAATGTTTTTAACGGCAATATATTTTTTTATAGAAAGCGGATGATTCCCCCTTCCGGCGCCATTTTTTTACCCGCATCCGCGTTCCGGCGGGATCATACCTTTGCCGGGTATTTGCGGATAAAGGGCGAACCAGCCGCCGCGTATACCGTTTCTTTCAAAAAAAATTATCATTATGAAGTTTGAAAATCCCGTTCCGGTACAAACGATCGCCGCGCTGATCGGCGCAGAAATCATCGGCGACACAGGGGGGATGGTTACCGGTATCAATGAAATCCATAAAGTGGAAAAAGGCGACCTGGTCTTTGTGGACCATCCTAAATATTATGATACCTGTCTTCATTCGGCCGCTACTTTTATCATCATCAATAAAAAAACGGGGGTGCCCGATGGCAAGGCCCTGCTGCTGGTTGATGAACCCTTTGAAGCCTACCAGCGGATCGTGAGTCATTACCGTCCCTTTGCGCCTTCGCTGAAAATGATCAGCGATACCGCCGCGGTGGGTCCGGAAACCGTCATCATGCCCGGCGCCTATATCGGGAACCAGGTACAGATCGGGCGTCGCTGCGTGATCCATCCCAACGTCACCATCCTCGACCATTGCCGGATCGGGGACGATGTGATCATCCAGGCCGGCACCGTGATCGGTAGCGACGCTTTTTATTATAACAGGAAAACCAACCGCGATATCCATTATAAAAAAATGGTCAGCTGCGGGCGCGTGATCATTGAAAACGGGGTGGAGATCGGGGCCAACTGCACGATCGACCGGGGCGTGAGCGCGGATACAGTGATCGGCGCCGGCACCAAGATGGATAATCTCGTGCATATCGGGCACGATACCGTGATCGGGAAAAACTGTCTCTTCGCCGGGCAGGTGGGCATCGCGGGGGCCAGTACGATTGAAGATAATGTGATACTCTGGGGACAGGTTGGCGTGAGCAAAACACTTACCATCGGAAAGGATGCCGTGGTTTATGCGCAGAGCGGGGTTAAAGATTCCATCCCGGGCGGTAAAGTATATTTCGGCTCGCCGGTAGAAGATGCGCGGGAAAAAATGAAGGAACTGGTCTGGATTAAAAGGATCCCGCAGTTATGGGAGAAGGTAATGGGGAGGAGATAGTTGATAGGTTGACAAGTTAATAAGTTGATAAGGAGCGATCCTTGTCAACCTGAAAACCAGTCAACTTTTCGACCCTTAATCCGGAACATAATCGTAAGGCAGGAGGTCCGCCACGTTCTTCCAGCTCCAGTAGCCCTGGTTCACCCAGTCTTTCTGGTCGTAGAAATAACCATTTTCCATAATGGCGATGCCGTCCTTCAGGTCAATATAGGAAATGATATAAGGTACGCTTTTGGGCAGGCCCATTTTTTTCAGGTATTCGGGTTCGGGACTTCTTTTTGTATAGGTGATGCTCAGTTTCCGCGGGTACCAGATCTCGATCTGCATAGTGCTGTCCAGCGCGCCGTAATAAGCAGTATCGTAAGGGTTGGTCACCTTGTTGAATTTTTTATCGTTGTGTTCATCCAGCAGGTCGATGATCCAGCCGTCTTCCTGCAGGGTGCTGTCGTAATAGCTGCGCAGGAATTGCAGTTTTGAACCTTCATAGGTCCGGCTCCGGGCCCGGGCCCAAACTTTTTTCAGGCTGTCGCTTCCATCCATTTCAGTATACAGGCAATAACCCCGGTAGGAATTGATCTCGGTGTTATAATAATAAACGAATGAGTCGAGCTGGTACCGGAGCTGGTAACCCAGCGCATGATTGGTGATGCGGAGCGGTTCCGTTGCCAGCACTTTCAGCCGGTTGCTTCTTTTGTAGAAATAAAACTTCAGCACTTCGGGGTTTTCCAGTACGCATTTCGCGGCATTGGGGGTAGACCCGATAAAATTCTTAAAAAAGAAATCTCCGTATTTACTCCAGCCGTCGGTTACCTCGAAAGTATTTTTAAGCACCACTTCGCCCAGGCTTTTATCTTCCTTGACCAGCAGCACTTCCAGTTTATTATTATCGGAAACACGGATGGTCTGTGTCTGGTAGCCGGTATAACTGAAAACAAGGTCGTAGCCGCCCGATTTCAGGTTCAGGGTAAATTCGCCCTGTTTGCTGGTGGCGGTGCCCAGCGTGGTATTCTGGCAGAAAACGGAAGCGGCCGCGAGGGGTTCGCGGGAGGCTGAATCGAGCACGGTCCCCGTTACGATAAACTGGGCGCGCACGAATGAAGAGATAAAAACCGCGGAAACGATGAAGACGAAACGTAAGCTTTGCATAGTTTAAGATTCCCGTTAAAGATACTGCGCAAAAGACAATGGTTGCACTCACCGGAGGTCGCCGAGGTATTTTTCACAGGCTTTTTGGATGGACTGCTCGAGCGGTGTGAAGGAAAAGCCCGGGAGCGCGTTCAGTATTTTCGCGTTTTCGAACCAGGTCTGGCTATGCGCCACCCGGGCACTCTCGCGGGTAAGCAGGGGCCGCGCGCCGGATACCACCGAACGGATCCGCTCCATCCGCCAGGCCAGCGCTAATAATAAGGGAGTGGTTTTATACTTCGGCTTTTTTTTGCCAAACCCCTCCGCGATACTGTCCTGCAATTTTTTAAAGGGCCAGTTGTCGCCGTTCACGATATAGCGCTGCTCCGATATGCCGGATTCCATCAGCAATACTGCGGCACGGGCCACGTCTTCCACGTCTACGAATCCGTTGTTACCGGGGGTGTACCAACTGAATTCTTTGTATACGGTTTTAAAAATAGCGCAGCTGCTGTTGTTCCAGTCGCCATAACCCAGGATGGTGCTGGGATTCAGGATCACGGCATTCAGGCCTTCGCTGATGCCCCGCCAGATCTCCAGTTCCGCCTTGTGTTTGCTTTTGGCATAATGGGTATTGTGGGCGGTGTCTTCCCATTTTTTTTCTTCGTTTACATGGCTTTTCTGCGGCGTTCTTCCGAGGGCCGCCACCGAACTGATATAAACAAGCCTTTTGATATTTTTTTCCAGCAACAGGTTCACCACGTTGGCCGTTCCTTCCACATTTACCTGGTACATGTTTTTGCGGTCCCTCCTGGCAAAAGAAACCACGGCGGCCGAATGAATGACCGCGTCAACCCCTTCGAGGGCCTCTTCCAGCGCTACCACATCCAGCACATCGCCATCCACCCATTCCACTTTGTCACAGATAGCGGCGGGTATGAACGCAGGCATTTTGCGGCTCCTGCGGATGGCCCTCACCGCATAGCCATGTTCGATTAAATCTTTGAGGATATAGGCGCCGAGAAAACCGGTGCCGCCTGTTACGAGGATCTTAGTTGACAAGTTGATAAGTAGATTAGGGAATAAGTATATAAGTAAATAAGTATATAAGTAATTAAGTAAATAAGTTGATAAGGATTTTATGGACAGCAAATATAAAACGGTTATCCAACCCGGCAACCCGTTAACCTGTCAACCTTTTTACTTATCAACTATAATCATAATACCCCGCCCCGGATTTTCTTCCCAGTTTTCCCTGCTTCACTTTTTCTTCCTGGATAGAAGAGGGCCGCAGGCGTTCTGGGTTTCCCAGTTGTTCAAACACCGAGCAGCTTACGGCATAGTTCACGTCGTTGCCGATCAGGTCCATCAGCCGGAACGGGCCCATTTTAAAACCCGTGGCTTCCAGGAGCGCATCCAGCTGTGCAATACCTGCAATACCTTCTTCCAGCAGGCGCAGGGATTCGATATAATAGGGTCTTGCCACGCGGTTGACGATAAATCCGGGTGAATCCCGGCACAATACCGGCGTCTTGCCCATTTGCCGGGCCAGTTCCATCACGAGCTGCGTGGTTTGATCGTCGGTTTGTTCCGCGCGCACCACTTCCACCAGTTTCATGACGGGCGCCGGGTTAAAAAAATGCATCCCAATCACGCGCTCGGGGCTCCGCAGCTTTTCAGCGATACGCGAAACCGACAGCGAAGAGGTATTGCTGGCAAAGACGGTCTCGCCGTGGTTGATTTCCGCCAGTTGGTTGAACAGGGCGATTTTGGCATCCGGTTTTTCCACGATGGCTTCGATGCATATATCCGCGAGGCAATCCTGGAGCTCGCCGGTAAAACGGATACGCCCCCAGGCTGCCCCCAACTCCGCTTCACTGAGCTTTCCCTTTCCGGCAAGCGTCGCCAAATTTTTTTTAATGCCGGTTTTTGCGTTCTCCAGTACGACCGGGTTTACTTCATATAACAATGTATGAAAACCCGCTTGCGCGGCAGTTTGCGCGATACCGCTGCCCATGGTGCCTGCGCCGCAAACGCAGAGGGTGTTAATATTCATTCTGAACGCATTGTAGTCGTAAAGATAGTTTGAATGGGGAATTAAGCATAATGGCAGGATACCGGCACCCCTGAAAACTACGGGGAATTATTTTTCCTGTCGAAAATCATGTACGCAACAGGCGGCATTGTGGAATGAAAGGTTATGATTTATGCCCGGATTCACTTACCTTAATCAAAAATTTAAACCATGGATTCAACCCAACCGACGACTGCTCCCGTACCCGCGCCCGCACCCGTTTCAAGGGGAATGTTTGGAACCGGGATGCCTTCCACGGTGGCCTTCGCCATCGGCGTTTTACTGTTCTTCATGCCTTTTATCGATATCAAATGCAATAATATGTCCCTGCAAACGGTCAGCGGTATACAACTGGCAACGGGATTCAAGATGAAAAATAACAGCTCCGGCAATTCCCTCTTCAACGATATCAAATCGGATAAAACCGATGAAACGATCACCAAAACGACAACGGGTACCGATAAAAAAGATCCCAACCTCTATGCCATGGTGGCCCTCGGCCTGGGTATCCTCGGCCTGCTCTTATCCTTTACAAAAGCCAAAGCCGCGATCGGCGGGGCCATGGTCACCGGTATCGCATCCGCCGGCGCACTGATCGGGATGATGCTCGATATCAAGAAAAAAGTGAAACTAGATATGCCAACAACAGATGGAAAAACCGGGGACAATGACATCGGGAAAGGACTCGATAGTTTCGGAAAGGAAGTGAGCGATAAATTGAATATTACCGTCGACTTCACCCCCTGGTTTTACGTGGCGGTGGTAGCCTTTCTCGCGGCCGCCTTCTTCTGTTATAAACGGATGCAGGCCTCCAAAACGCTTTAAAGAATTTTATATCGGATTTATTCACCAAAACCTACCAACATGGACAAAAAAATGTTAACGACCATTTTAGGAGTCGCCCTCATCGGCTGCTTCTTCCTGCCCTACCTTCAGTTTTTCGGTACAGGCGCCAGCGGTTTTGATATTGTAAGCGCCAAAGGAGGGGGAAAGGAGATCCTGATGAAATATATCTGGGTGCTGATCCCGCTTTCAGGACTGATGCTGCTGATCGGAGCCCTGAATAATGGAAACTACCCCGGCGGCCGGGTATTGTGGTGCTGGCTTCCCCTGCTGACCTGCATATTCGTCATCGTCAAATTGTTCATGGATGCAAAAGGCGAGGGCGGGCGTTCCATTGCGGTTGGCGACCTGTTCAAAGTATTTGGCTACGGTTTCTGGATCTCGATGGCCGCATCTCTGGTGCTGGCCCTGTATAACCCGAAAGCCAAAAGCTGATCCGGTAATAATTAACTTTGAAGGCTGCTTCCGGGCAGCCTTTTTTATTTTTGAAATCGTATCCACTAATTTTAACGGTATGACGAAAAGGGCAGGGTTGCTGATGATACTGATCGCCGGTTGCATCACCGGGAGCGCGCAGACCCTGCAGGACTGGGCGAGAACGGTGAACTGGGACGGCGTGAGTTACTGGTCGAAATATATCAACCAGTTGCCCCGGTATATGGGACCCAATGCCCTCCCGGTGCCGGCCATCGGCAACGGCAGTCTGCAGAATAATTCGTTTGCGGGCGTTTCTGCGCAATTGCATTTTTCAACCGGGGATCATTCGCAATCCATCGTCCTGTATGGCAACTACTGCCTGGTAAAGGATGTGATCGCGTTTGATGTTTCCTATATCCCGGTGGAATTTTACACGATGAGCGACACCCTCAAAAAAATCCGTCATGTTTATTATGAATACTACTATGATAAAAAAGCGAGGGGCGATGTGATCCTCAACACCAATATCCGGTTGTTGAAGAAATGGGAAAAAAAGATCCGGCTGGCCCTGCGACTGGGGTTCCGCTATCCTTCCTCCAATGGCCTCGGCGCTGCGCGGTTTACCGATAATATGGGCTATTATGCTGATCTCTCATCCGGGATGCCGTTTGGAAAATCACCCTGGAAATGGATAGCGATGGCAGGATTCTATAACTGGCAGATGAATAAGGACGACCTGCGGCAAAACGACGCTTTTTTGTTCGGCACCGGTTTCGAGTGGGAAAAAAATAACTGGAAATTGCAGACATCGGTGGCGGGCTACCTGGGTTACCTCGAAAACCAGGGCGACAAACCAATCCTGTACCGGTTCGGGGCCGAGAAAAAAATAAAACATACCGGGCTGCTGCTGAAATTCCAGCAGGGGCTGCACGATTATAAATACAGCACGGTTGAATTCGGGGCTAAGTATTATTTTAAATGACGGCTTATCTCTCCGCGATCTTTATGGAAAGTACAGACCGGTACATGCTTCCGGTAAAACCGGTAGTATCCTTCCCGCAACATTCCGCTGCAAAAAACAATTCCCGGTCATGAAGTCGCGTCGCGGCCATAACGAATAAAGTTGGCTTCCGGGTTAAGTAACCCTGTGGAGCCGAATAGGCCGAAATAAGGAAAGGCCTGCCGTTAACCAACAGCCATTCTTTCCGGGAATAAACGACCGAATCCGGATTAAGACTTGTTTTGGATACGCCGGGGAGAACTTCATGCAGCAGGAAATCTTTTGTAAAAGGAGCCATTATTACCGAGTCGGGCACTTCTTTTAACAGCTTGTGCCAGATGCTGAATTGATAGACGGAATCGGGCGTAAACGCATCATAGAAACCGCTCTCGTTGAAGGGCGGATACCGGGAATCGGAAAACCGGTACTTGCGATAATGCCCGCCTGCATAATCCGAAAAATCATTCCAGCGGTAGCATGTATCCAGCCGGGATGGGAGCCGGAGGGAAACCCTGCAAAGCGTATCTGCTTTTTCAAAATCAGGGTTATTGCCTGTGAGTATGATTGTATGCGCTGTATAACCCGGATCACCGGGCGTAATGACTTCCTGCCGTTTTTCTTTACAGGATAACAGGAAAATAAATAGAAGGGAATATATTCCGGTGGGCCATGGCCGCATATCCTATAAACGGGATAAGGGGCAGCATATTGCTTGCCGGTCTCCCGCCGTCCTCAGACGGAGCCGGAGAATTGCCGGAGGAACCGCACATCGTTCTCGCTGAACAGGCGGATATCATTGATCCCGTATTTGAGCATCGCGGGCCGCTCGATCCCCATCCCGAAAGCGAAACCGGTGTATTTATTGGGATCGATTTTGCAATTGGCCAGTACATTGGGATGCACCATCCCGCAGCCCAGTATTTCCACCCAGCCTGTTTTTTTACAGACGCTGCAGCCTTCGCCCCCGCAGATAAAACAGCTCACATCCATTTCCGCGCTGGGTTCGGTAAAGGGAAAATAGGAAGGGCGAAAACGCACCCGCACGTCCTTCCCGTACATCTCCTTCACGAAAAAATACAGGGTCTGTTTCAGGTCGGCGAAGGATACGTTTTCATCGATATACAATCCTTCCACCTGGTGAAAGAAACAGTGACTGCGCGCGCTCACGGTTTCATTCCGGTACACGCGTCCCGGGTATATGCCGCGGATGGGTAATATGCCTTTTTCCATTTCCCGGATCTGTACATTGCTGGTATGCGTACGCAGCAGGAAATCGGGATTTTGCTGTACGTAAAAAGTATCCTGCATATCCCGGGCGGGGTGATGTTCGGGCAAATTCAGCGCGCCGAAATTATGCCAGTCGTCTTCGATCTCGGGGCCTTCGGCCACGGCAAAACCCAATCGCTGAAAAATGGATACGATCCTGTTTTTCATCAGCGTAATAGGATGACGGGATCCCAGCGGCAGGCTGTCGCCCGGAAGGGAAAGATCTATACTGCTGCCGCCCGATGGTCCGGATCCGGCCCCGGCCGCTTTCAATGCTTCCCAACGGGCTTCGGCGTATTGCTTAAACTCGTTCAGTAACTGCCCCGCTTCTTTTTTATTCTCCGGCGCCACATTTTTCATTTCCCCCATGATGGCTTTAACGATCCCCTTTGTGCCGAGGTATTTTATGCGGAATTCCTCGGCAGCCTTTTCACCGGTTGCCGGGAAATCGGTCATCTCTTTTTTAAATTCTTCTATTTGTTTCAGCAATTGCTCCATAATGTTCCCGCTGGTGTTTCGATACTTTTTGCCTGAAGCGGCCCGGTATTGACGATGCTGTTGAAAGGGGCCTTAGCGGGCAAAGATAAACTGCCGGGGGCTGCGGGGAAAATGATTTTTAGGTGGGAATCGTTAACAGGTGTATGTATGCAGCGACGACAGGTTTTCCTGAAATTTCTGCAGGGCCACCCTGCTTTTAACCGGGAAATCGGCTGATCATAATTTTATTTTCATGCTCAGGTTGATCACCCGGCCGTCGATCGGGGCCCAGATCTGCCTGAACCGGGGATTATTAAAAGGGGGGATAGCGATGGATTCTTTCCCCGTCTGCCGGTAGTCAAAGAGGTTTTCTCCATTGAGCACAAATGAAAACCGGCCGATATCATATCTCACCATGGCCGCGATGAAAGGGAAAGAGGGGGTCTGCTTGCCGTCGTCAAGATATTGCCTGCCGGTAAATGCCGCCTCTATACAGGCCCGGAGCCTTTTGGAGAATTCATAGGAAATAACACTGGCGAATTTATTACGGGCGCTCAGCGGGAGGTAGGGCATTGCGGGATCGTATTTCTTCCGGGCATCGGTCAGCGTGTATCCGAGATAGGCTTCCAGGCCTTCGTAGGCTACCTGTATCCATGTTTCGAAACCTTTAGTGACTACGGGTTTATTTTCCGTATAATAAGTGATCAGGCCTGCAAGGGTGTCGGCCACCAGCGGGTGATTGATACGCGTGATATAAAAAGACTGGTTGATCGTCAGGTCGACCGCCCCGATTTTCTTTTTATAATTAATATCCCAGTTCAGGCCACCCGATCTTTCGGCCTTGATTTTTTCGCCGGTGCCAAACCGCAGATGACCGTAATCGCGTTCGTCCACTTCGCTGTTGAACAGGGTGGGGATCTTATAGCCAAGGCCACCGCCCAGCCGCGAGGTAAGGCTGCTGCTGATCTTATATAACAGCGAAATCCTGGGTAATACAAAGGTCCCGTACTGGTCGTGAAAATCCGTGCGAAGGCCGCTTTCCAGTATGATTTTAGGATGCAGGCGCCAGTCGTCCTGGACAAAGATCCCCACGGTATAGTAATCGTAATCCTTTACCAGGCTGCTGTCGGGCAGTTTCTTTTTAAAATGTTCGCCGTTGATATTGACACCCGTTACCAGGTCGTGCTTCGGTCTTTTCCGGACCCAGGATCCTTCCGTAAAAAAGGAAAGCTGTTTGGCCTTCATCCCGAAAACATTGGTGCTGATGTTACGGTAATACCAGCTCGCCGTTCCTTTGAGCGTGAACTTATCCGAGGGGCTGATTTTTTTGTCCCAAACCGCATCCAGCGTATTGCGGTAGGAGCGGTTCTGGATATAAAATTGATGCTGGCTGTCCACCTGGTTCCTGATCACGCGCATATCACCGCCCCGCCGGTCTTCAAAAGTGCTGTTGAGTCCCACCGACAGGGTACTTTTTTCATTCAGGTAAACATAAAAAGTGGGGTGAAGGAGGATATTTTCCGTTTGCGGCAGGTCGCTGAAATTATCGTGGTTCACATCGATCTGTTTCTGGTAGGTGCCGCCGGCGAAAAAAGTATAGCCTCTTTTTTTATCGCGATCGGAAAGATAAATGTTGATATTGCTTTCGTACAGCGAGGACTGGTTCAGCAGCAGGTAACGCTCCTGTACGCCCAGCCCTGGTTTTTTGGGAATGATATTGATCATCCCCGCGATGGCGCCGCCGCCATAGAGCGTGGAACTGGCGCCTTTGATGATCTCGATCTGCTTGATGTCGAGCGGGGGGATATGCAGGATACTGAAACTGCCTGCATAGCCGCCGAACAGGGGCATGCCGTCGCGCAGGATCTGGGTGTAATCGCCCGGCAGGCCCTGGATACGGAGATCGGTATTGCCGGTAACGGCGGAGGTTTGCTGCGACTGGATGCCGGCCACATCGCCAAGCAGGCTGGCGATATGCGAGGGTTTGACCCCGCTTTCCTCCTCCACTTCCTCGGTGCCCAGCACTTCCACGCGGGTAGGCGTGTTTTCAATACGCGAGTCGGTGCGGGATGAGGAGATGATTACTTCCTCCATTTTTTCAGCCTGTTTTTCCATTTCCAGCAGCAGCTCGCCGGCAGCTAACGGGAACGTATAACTGATAACTATCTCCGTATAACCAATGATGGTAAAATGAAAAACATGAACGCCTGCCGGTATGTTCCTGAGCTGAATGCGCCCCGATGAATCCGTCGTGCCCCCGATCCCTGATTTTTCAATGGTAACCGAAACACCCGCGATTTTTTCTTTTGTAGCGGCATCCTGTACGGTACAGGTAATACTGTTTTGGGCCATCAGCCGGGCGCCGTTCAGCAAAAAAATCAGGAGCAGGTATCGTCCTTTCCGGAACATAAACCCGCAAGATACTATTAATGGGGTTTGAGTTTGTTAAGGTTCCTCCTGTTTTGTTTTGCGCCGAATCCTGTAGGTTTGTAGAAATATCATGTCTGATGTCAGACCACCTGAATATAACCGATTTCCTCTCACCGGTCGATCTCCATGAAGTTTCGCACGATGAAGGTTACAAGGAAGGACAACTGGGGAAATCGATATCCGTTTACAGTGAGGAATTCCCCGATATCGACGAGGCGCAGATCGTCCTGCTGGGATGCGGGGAGCAACGGGGCAGCGGACTGATCCACGGGCACAGCGAGGCGCCGGATATCATCCGCCGCCATCTGTACGGGCTCTATTACTGGCACCCGGATATTAAACTGGCCGACCTTGGCAATATCCGCGCCGGTTCATTGTACACGGATTCCTATGCCGCACTGAAAACCGTAGTGCAGGAACTGACCCGGGATGGCAAGACGGTGATCATCCTCGGCGGTTCGCACGACCTTACCCTTTCCCAGTACCAGGCCTATGCCGAGCGCAAAAAACTGATTGAAGCCGCCTGCGTGGACGCGCTGATCGACCTGGACCTCGAATCGCCGTTCCGGCACGAGAACTTCCTGATGGAAATGCTGACGGGCGAACCCAATTATATCCGCCATTATAACCATATCGGATTTCAAAGCTATTATGTGCATCCCCGCATGCTCGAAACGCTGGACCGCCTCCGCTTCGACTGTTACCGTGTGGGCAGCGTTAAGGAAAGCATCGACGAAATGGAACCCGTGATCCGCAACTGCCAGCTTTTCAGTTTCGACATATCGGCGATCGCGCATGCCTATGCCCCGTCCAATGCAGTTTCACCCAACGGGTTTAACGGGGAAGAAGCCTGCGTGCTGATGCGTTATGCCGGGATGAGCCCGAATGTGAACACGATCGGCATTTACGGGTACGACGCGCAACACGATACGGATGAACTTACGGCCAGGCAAATCGCCCATATGATCTGGTACGTGCTCGACGGCCGCAGCCGCGGACGCCGCGAGGCCGAACTCGACGAAAAGGATTCGTTCAACGAATACCATACCGCCTTCGCAGAAGTGGAGACCACATTCCTGCAAAGCAAAAAGACCGGCCGCTGGTGGATGCAGCTCCCCGATAAAAAATTCATCGCCTGCAGTTACAAGGATTATTTACTGGCGAGCAGCAACGAGATACCTGAACGATGGCTGCGGGCACAGGAGAGAAGTTAGTCAGGAGTCGCTAGTCAGGAGTCGGGAGCCTGCCCGCCGGCAGGCAGGTGGGGGACTTCCTGTTTTATCGGAATTGATTTAATAACGGAATGCCCACTTGACTTATTTGACCTATATGACTTATATGACCAATATGACTTATATGACC
>CAYNSL010000014.1:0-19304 GCA_964399755.1 uncultured Chitinophaga sp.
GGAATGATGTCAAGCGAAATATGATTGCGTTCGGCGTTTTCATGCAGGTAACGAACCGCAACGGGATTGATATCCGTGGCGGTAACCCTGGCGCCCTCTGTGGCCGCGTAAAAGGAGATCAGCCCGCTTCCCGCGCCCAGTTCCAGCAGCCGGCGCCCTTCGAGCGGGATGCCCTTGATATATTTCAATAATAATTTGGTGCTGAAAAAGAAACCGGGATGAAATACCCCCGGGGCGATCAGCAGGCTGATCCGGCCGTAACGGTAGCTCCTGGTCTTTGAAAGATATTTCAGCAGCAGGGGTTTGTACGTACGCGACACGATATGTTTTAAAACGGTTCTCAAAATCCTTCGATTTCGGGTTGACGGTATTTCCACAGGATCTGCAGCGCTTTCAGTTCATAGGGTTTTCCGTAAATGCCCGTCTTGTACCGGATGGCCGAAACCGCGCGCAATAATTTTCTTTTCAGCCCGCTCAGGCGTATGTCAGATACCGTGGGGTAATAACCGTTCAACACCGTTTCAAAATCCCTGATCTTATTGATCATTTCCGGCGTCAGCCAGGGCGTCAGCGGGTTTTTCCGCAGGTCAAAACTTTCCCAGAGGGGACTGATCCAGTCTTCCAGTTTTTCGGGGAAACGGAATCCCGATTCCAGCACACGGTTATAAAGCTCGGAGCCTTCGGTGGGCACGGGGCTGTACACGTAAATGATGATCTCCGTTTTCGGGTTGATTTGTTTGATCTCTTTGATAAAAGCGATGTCCTGGTCGATTTGCTTCATCACCTGTTCCGGCGTGGGCGCGGGGGTGCCCAGCACAAAGGAATATTCGGGAATGATATCGAATTTTGCCATCCGGGCGGCAAATTTTCGCATAACCTCCGCCGTTAGGGTTCCGCCCTTGTCCATTTTTTTCAGCAATTCGTCGTTCCCCGTCTCCGCCCCGAAAAAGATCATCTTACACCCGCTTTCCCGCATCCGCGCGAGGGTTTCGTCGCTGTACCGGTCCACCGTATCGATCCTTCCCTCGCCCCACCAGGTCATTTTTTCGGGACGGATCAGCCGGGCGAATTCCGCGGTTCTTTTTTCCGACACAAAAAAATTGTTGTCATGGAACTCGATCGCATTGCCCCCGAAATGATCGCGGAGCCATTTGATATCGTTATAGATCAGCGGGGCCGATTTTCCCTTCCAGCGCGCGTTATAAATGGGGACCACCGCGCAGAAAGAACACTGGAACGGGCAGCCGTAACTCGAATGATAGGCGATCGTGCGGGTGCCCAGGTAGGTTTTGCCGAGGTAGCGGCGCAATGGATAAAACCTGTTTAATTTTTCATAGGGCAGTTGCGGCAGTTCATCGGGTTCATATAATTCGTCTTTGGGTGTTTTGATGATTTGCTCCCCGGAGCGGTAAACCAGGTTATGGATTAATTCATAGGGCTGATCCCCCTCCAGCGCCAGCAGGAGCGCGGGAAATGTTTTTTCACCCGGGCCGCTGACGATAAAGTCGACAAAACCCGAACGCAAAACTACCTGCGGCTGGTTGGAAGGAAAATATCCGCCCCAGATGATTTTGACCGCGGGGAATAATGATCTTATCTTTTTGGAAACGGGTATGGCCTGTTTCAACTGCGGTCCCGGCATCGCGGTGACACCCACATAGCCGAAATTCCCTTCGGCGAGGTATTGCCGGATCTTTTCCCATGGATCCGTTTCGAGATTGCCGTCCACGATCACATAATCGAATAACCCCTCGATGGAGGAAGCGATACTGAGAATAGAATTAGGTATCCTCGGTTTGTAATTGGCGCTGCGTGGATTGAAAAGTAGTACCCTGTTCATGACCAGCCAGGTTGAACGAATGGCTTCTGATCCAATCGCTTCAGCGGAGTAAATAGTTGCCCGGCAGGCCCTTTTTATGCCGCCAGCTCGCGTAAAGGTTATGGATATGCGCGAGGGTGCCCGTCAGGGGTAGATATGATTGCGCCGAGCGGGTTTTAAACAGTAGCATCCGGTGAATGCCATGCGTAAAATGATCGGTCAGTTCCAGTTCCCGGCAATAAATGGCCCCCCGTGGAACCGGCAGTCCGAAGCGGGGCGATATTTCATCTCCAAAGGGGAAGTCTTCTTTCCTGCCCGGGGCTTTCATATGGTTTTTACCCAGCGAATAAGCGGTCCGGTACATACCGGCATCTACCGAACTAAGCAGGATCTTCCCGTTATCCAGCACCTGCTGGCAGGCCCGGCCCTGGTGCCGGAGGGAATCGATATAATAATCGTCATTTATTGTTCCGTGCAGGTCGGTCGGGAAACAATTAAAATGATGGCCATCACTTACCGTTACCAGGGCGATCTCCCGGGGCAGGGCATAGGCGATCTGCACCTGGCGGTACAGGTCGCCATGCAGGAATACATTATCCTTTTTCCTGTTGAACAGGCGGTTGCTCAGCCCGAACAGCCCCCGGCGCAAACTATTCGTAAAATGATGTTCCCCGCGGGTTCCCTCAAAATAAAGCAGGCTCGTTTCTCCCGCTTTTTGTACCCGGATCAGCCGCAAAGAAATTTTCGCGATGGCATCCTTTTTACCCGGGATTTCGTTTGGAACAAGGGACATGGAGGAAAGCATGAATATGATGTCCTGTTGCGGTACCGGTTCAGTAGCAGCAACGGGTACCACAAGCACCAGCGGGTTATACCCGGCAAAGACATGGGCGTTCGTGATTTCGCGCATGACACGGTTGCCGGCTAAGAGGTAAGCATGCAGCGGCGCTTCGAATTTTTCTTTGGCGAAACAGAGGTATTCCTGCGGGTAATAAAACCCGCTCCATTTTTCCAGTGTCTTTTTTATCCATTGCATGGTATAAACAAATAAATGGCCTGCCGGATGAAAATTGTCAGTACCGGATACAGCAAGACCCCTTCTTACGCCGATCCGCATTCGTGGCTCGACCGGATCGGTTTTTATACGGGGATACTGGAAGAACTGGCCAAACGGCATGAAGTGTCCAGTATGGAGAAGATCGGGTATAAAGGAACAATGGTTCGCCGGGGGGTGCATTATTTTTTTACGCCGGTGAAAAAGCCCGTAGCCCGTTTCCCATTCCGGCTGCACCGGGCGGTAAAAAAACTGGAACCGGATGTGGTGCTGGTAAACGGGCTGGGATTTCCACTGCAGGTGATGCAGCTCCGGCAAAAACTGGGCGCGCGCGCCAAAATCATACTGATCCACCGGGCCGAAAGGCCTTTTACCGGGTTAAAAAAATGGCTGCAGCGGCAGGCGGATAAAAAAGTGGATGCTTACTGGTTCAGTTCGGCGGAACTGGGCAGCGATTGGATCCGCGACGGGATCATTGCCGACCAGCGCAAAGTGCACGGTTTTTTTCCCGTTTCATCTTTTTTTACGCCGGGCAACCGCGAAACGGCCCGGGTGAAAACCGGGGTTACCGGTAACCCTGTTTATTTGTGGGTGGGCAGGCTGGATGACAACAAGGACCCGCTTACGGTTGTAAAAGCCTTCACTGCGTACCATGCCCTGCAACCCTCCGCTACGTTGCATCTGATCTACCAGTCGGATGAATTGCTCGAACCGGTAAAACAGCTTGCCGCTGCCCATCCCGGTATTTACCTGCACGGGAAAGTGGATCATGCCCGTTTGCAGGATTGGTACAATGCCGCCGATTTTTTTATCTCGGGTTCCCGGTATGAAAGCGCCGGGATTGCGGCCAGTGAAGCGATGTCCTGCGGGTGCATTCCCGTATTGTCGGCGATCAGTTCATTCAGGCAGCTAAGCGGACCGGGGCGCTGTGGAGTATTGTTTGAACCCGGCGATGAACAATCTCTTTTATCGGCGCTGGTAAAAACAGGAGAAATGGACCGCGAAACCGAAAGAGCCAAAACCCTGGCGCAATTCAGGCGGGAATTTTCCTTTGAAGCCATTGCCGCCAAACTGGAAGCGCTGATCGCTTCGCTGGATAAAATGTAATGATGCCCCTAAACGATACAAATCCGCTTGTCAGCGTCATCATGCCGACCTGGAACAGGGCCGCGATCATCGGCGAGAGCATTGCCAGCGTGATCGGTCAGACATTTCAGGACTGGGAACTGATCATCGTCGATGATGGCTCGGAAGATAACACGGAAGAAGTCGTTTCCCGGTTCAAAGACGACCGTATCCGTTTCCATAAGAACGGCAAAACGGGGCTGGGAATAAAACTGAAATATGCGGGGATCAGCGTTTCATCGGGAGCGTGGATCGCGTTTATCGATTCGGATGATTGCTGGGCCCCCGACAAACTGGAAAAACAACTGGCGGCGCTTGCGCAATATCCCGGCGCCGCTTTTTCGATGACCGGCGGATATAATTTTAAAAAGCCGGGCGAACCGCTCGAATATTTCTACCGCTTGCGCGAAGGGATTCGCTACGGCGATATGCTGGTGCCCCTGTTTCGCGCTGAACTGGCCCTTTTCCCGCAAACGCTGCTGATGAAAAGGGACTGCCTGCCCCTTATTCTTCATTATGTGGAAACCGCTCCGCATTCGGATGTGGAATTCATGTACGGTCTCGCTGCCCATTATAAAGCGGTGATACTCTATGAACCTTTATTATACCGACGGATCCATCATTCCAACAGCAGCAGCGCCGATTGGGAACAGGGTTACCGGGAAAGCATCCGCATGATCGGGGAATACCGCAAAAACAAAAAACTCCCCGCGGCGGTAGCCCGCGAAGCCGGCTTCAGGTTATATATTCATTACGGCGAGAAATACCTTTCCAAACGCAAGGGCTGGAAAGCCGTGCGCCAGTTTGCCAGGGCCTGGCGCTGGCGGCCGCATAGTATCATACCCCTGAAAAAAACGGGGAAGGCGCTCTGGTATGCGCTAAGCGGAAAATAGTTGCAGGATCTTTTCCGCAGATGCGTCGATGGGAAAGGGGATGACCGGGGGGTGATCCGGCACATTTCGCTTAAGGGTCTCCGTTATAGTTTCCGCCAGTTCCGCCTCATTTTTCGCGATCCGCCAGTTTTCAATCGACCGGTGCATGGGTTGCACGAGGCTGCAAACCTGCGCGCCCGCGGCCAGCGCCTCGAGGCAAACCAATCCGAACCCTTCATAAGCGGAGGGGTGCAGGAGGACCCTGGCCGACTGCATCAATTTCATCAGTTCCGGGTGCGGCAGTTCGCCGGTGAAACGGATCGTTTCGGATAAACCCAGCGATCTGACCTCTTGTTCCAGTGATTTTCTTTCCGGGCCATCCCCGGTCAGCACGGCTTTTAACCCCGGGATTTTTTTTTGAACAGCGGCCACGGTTTGAATAAAAAGATGGAAACGTTTCAGCGGTATCAGCGAACCCGCCCCGATGATATCGATATCCCTTTCCGGGTTTAAGACACTGAATTCCGCCGGATCCACTCCGGGTGGAATGAGATGCGCCGGCCGGATACCGTGATTTTTTTCAAATGTCTCCTGCAGGAAATCAGAGAGCGCGATCAACTCGCCGGCCCGCGGCGGCAGGAGCCGTGGATATTTGTTTTCTTTGCGCGCATCCTGTCCCTGCAGCCAGCAGTAATGCCGCAACCCGTACCGGTCGGCGAATTTTTTACCGGCAAGGGCGCATTCGCCATACCAGAAACTGAGCAAACCCGTGATATCATAATCCCGTCGTATCCCTTCCAGGAAATTGCTGATCTTTTTGCGCAGCCATAAACGGCTTAATCCCCCCTTATTGCGGCCGTTGAAAGGGATTACCTGTACATTCCTCCAGCGGTATGCCTGCTGATGATACGGATATTGAAAGGCGAGTATCATGATCCCGAGTCCCGGGTCCGCTTTTTGAAGGGCGGGCACTAAGGATTGCTGCAGGGGGATACAGGTGGTATCGGATTCGCCCGCGGCGAAGCCGGGCGTAAGGATCAGTAATATGCGTTTATCCCTGCTCATCCAGCGTAACGGTTTTTGTACATCGCGAAAGGATCCGCTGATCGTGGGTGACAAGGATGATCATTTTACCAGTAGCGGTCATCTGCTCTAATTCTTCCAGGATCGCAAAAGTGGATGCTTCATCCAGTTCGTTAAAGGGTTCGTCGAGCAGGCAGAGATCCGCGTTTTTATAGAAAGCCCTTGCCATGGCGATCCGTTGCTGCTGCCCGCCGCTGATATTTTTCCCGTTTTCGGTGATCACTTTTTCCAGCCCTTCCGGGAAAAGGGCGGCCATGTTATCAAGTCCCGTAACCCGGGTGGCGAAAGCCAGGCGCCCGGGATCATGTTCTTTTTCCTCAAGGGTGATATTGCGCAGAATGGTATCGTAAATGAAAAAATTTTGCTGCCGCACATAGGCGATGGCCGGCCAGTATCGTTGCAGGCCGGCGCTGTCAGCAGATTGATCATTGACCAGGATCTCACCGCTGTCGGGCGAGAGGAAACCGAGTAATAAATTCAGGATCGTCGTTTTTCCCTTTCCGGAAACCCCGCTGATCCCCACCATTTCACCCGAACGAACCGAAAAACTGAGCTGATGCAGTACCGTTTGCTGCGGGTAGCGGAAATGAACCTTGTTGAATGCCAGGGAACGAATGGGAATGTATCCGGGACCCGCCGGCTCTTCCGCAGTGAGGGGCGGCATTAATTCTTCGGTTGAAAACGAAAAGGCCCTTGCCTGCCCGTAAAGGTTAACCAGTTTCACGATGCCGGGAATGATCTTGTAAGCGGCCGCCATAAAAGCCCCGATGGTGATCAGGGTATGACTGTCGCCTCCGCCCTTCCACTGCGCGATCAGCACCAGGATAAACAATCCCAGTACCGCAAATAGTTCGATGATCCGCCCCGGTAAGCTTTGCAGCAATAATGATTCGAACAGGTACCCGCTGAAACGGCGACGCTGCCTGACAAAACGTTCAAGGAAAAACGAGTTGCGCTGGTTCAGGTTCGATTCCACATATCCTTTCAGGGCATCGAGCAGGTAACGGTATGATTCTTCGTTGCTGTCGCGGATATTTTTTTTGGTGATACCGGTCCTTTTTTTAATATACCCGAATACCAGCGCCACGGGCGGCAGGAGGATCAGGAGCAGCAGCAGGAATAATTTAGCATTGAACAGGAGTATGGCGATCACCGCCAGCGATACCAGCACCCATTGGGTGATGATCTGCTGCAGTCCCGACAATACATGCTGGGCGAATTCAAAGGGCTGGAGCGCGATGCGGCGTATCAGTGCGGAGGAATCCGTTTCTACGAACTGCCCGAAATCCGAGCGCTGGAACCGGGACAGGTTTTGCGCGGAGATGCGCACGGCAACCCGGCTGGTAAAATCAAATTGCGCCCGCGATACCCGCCAGGCAATCCCATTTTTTAATGCGAACAGTATAAAAAAAATCCCGATCATTCCAACGGAATGCGGGTCGGACATCCATGCCGGAAAAAAGGCAGGGACAGCGCTTTGTCCCGGTTGCATATAAAACCGGATGATCCAGAGCAGGAGGGCCAGAAATGCGATATCCGCGATGCTGATCGCGATACCCGCGACTAACAACAGGTTAAACCGCCTGTTTTCCGCTTTATCGAGGACTTTCCGGGTATTTGCGATCAGGGATTTCAATGCAATTAATCTCGGTTGACAGGAATATTAAATGTAGTTGAATTTGCGAAGACAGCGTACCCCGGTAAGGGATTATAACCCCTTCAGATCTCAGCTACCGCGGATTTGGCTTCAACAGCAACCGCGTATTCCTGTTCCGCGCCCGGCCCGTTCCGGTTTTTCCGTTGCAGCCGGTACAGTTTACTGTATTTTAAAAAGACCTGGTGCGCATTGTTGACGGAGATGGTAAACCCGTCGGGTCCGTCGAGAAAACCCCGGCGCAGGAAATAACCGTTCAAAAATGCCCAGGCGGGCCTGAACAATATTTTTATCCAGTTGCTGCGACGCCCCGCGGCATATAGCGAAGCGGCCGCGATCGAACTCAGGCGGTTGTTTTGCCAGACCAGGTCTTCGGGTTGATTGAATGAAAAATGCAAAATCTCGCCGGGCAGGTGAGTAACCGGTATCTTTTCCGTCAGTTGTATTTTATCATGCGGGTTCAAACCGCCCCATTGCGCGATTCGGCGGTCGAAGAGACGAATCTTTTTATCGGGATACCAGAGACCGTGCCGGATAAAATGTCCGGCGTAACAGGTGCAGCGGTTCATGGAATAGGCGCGGGCGGAAAATTCCTTTTTTACGGTAAGGATGGAATGAACCAGGCTTTCGTTCAGGGCTTCATCGGCATCAAGACTTAATATATAGTGATGCGAAGCCAGTTCCATCGCCATATTTTTCTGCCCGATATATCCCCTGAAATGCCGGCGGAATACCCTTGCGCCCAATCCTTCGGCGATCTCAACCGTACGATCGGTGGAAAAGGAATCCAGGACGATGATCTCATCGGCCACTTCCTGTAATGACCCGATACAGCGCGCGATATTGCGTTCCTCGTTAAAAGTGATGATGACGGCGGAGAGCGGGTACATACCTAGTTGTTTTCGTTATCCTCCAATCGGGAAAAAGACCCGGGGGGTTGACCGCTTTTGAGGAAAAAGGAAAAAAAGAAGGCATAAAAGAAGATACCCTTGTTCACATCGAGCAGGTTTTCGGAAAAACAGGCGATGGCCACCAGCAGCAGGAAGGCCCCGAAAAGGGCATCCCTTCGTTTCCAGGCCGTCGCGAATCCATAGAGCAGGGTCCATAAAAATACCAGCAGGGCCCCGATCCCCTGTTTCAGCCAGAGACTGAGGTACTGGCTGTGGGCGTTCAGTTCATTGAGATAGGATCGGTATAACTGGTGCCGGAAAAAGGTTTCCTTCAGCAGGTTTTTCTCCGACCCGCTTCCGTAACCGGTAAGCGGTCGCTGCCGGATCAGTTCCCAGGTATATTTCCAGCGCAGGAGCCGGGGCTCGGTGATGTCACTGGCGCTGTAGCGCCGGTTAAGGTCTTCTTTCATTTCGGTCACATATCTTTTGCGAAGGGCGTCTACCGTAATGATCGCCCAGACGGTTATGCCAATGGCCAGCAGCGAGATAAGCAGTAATACCGTTCGCTTTCGCCCGGCCGGCATAAAAAACAGGAACCAGGCAAGCGCCGCGGCCATCCCGATCAGCGCCGCCTTGGATGCCAGCTGCAGCAAACCTGCCAGCAGCAAACCGGCGGCAAGGAAGAACAGGATGCGGCTGCTTTTCTTTTTTGTTTCAAAGATCATTTGTACCGCGATCAGCAGGGCAAGGGCCGCGTATAAGGCGAGGTAGGTGGCATGCAGGCCGATAGGGGATGAAAAATTCTGGTTAATGAATACGGGTGAAAGAATGACACGCAGCGGCAGCCGGTTATACAGGATGATCCGCAACGCGTCGGTATAGAGATACAGGATGGTGGCGGCGATCACGACGGAGAACAACGCGAGCAGTCGCTCACGGTATCGTGTAACCGAAAAATTGGAAGCCGCCAGCGCCAGCGGGATCAGCAGGAGCACGGACTGTCGGCCGGCATCCTCGCCCGCCTGCCGGGTATCGGGAGAATATGCCATGCCCAGCAGGTTGAGGAGCAGTACGGAGGCGGGCAAAAGGGTTTGGATGTTCAGGTAGTCCCGCCACGGTTTTCGCCGCAGGTGGATCAGGGTATGCGCCAGGAATCCCATCAGCGCAAGCTGGTTGTAAAAGCGATCGAAAGGGAGCGTAATCAGAAAGGCGGCGAGGAAATAATAACCGATCCTGTTTTCGCGCGTATCCGGTATGGTTTGCGGCTCCTTCATCCTTTTTTCAAACGGAAATGACGGATCATGCAGTCTTCATACTGGTCGATAATGGAAGACCAGTTATAGCGTTCCTTTATTTTCCGGAGGTTGTTTTCAATTTTGGCGGTGTTATTTTCCTTTACCGTATTGCGCAGGAGGGCCGCCACTTCCCGGGACGTTGAAAAATAAAATGCGTCCTCGCCCGTCACCGCCCGGTTAAAGGGATTGTCATGCGCCGCTACCAGCGCGCTGCTCGCCATCGCTTCCAGCAGGGAGGGGTTGGTACCGCCAACGCTGTGCCCGTGAAAATAGAGATGGCTGTAGTATTTCAGGCTGTGCAGCACGGCCGGATCGAAGATTGGGCCCGCGAACAGGATGGATGATTTGCGGCCGAATTTTTTCAGGATCCTCCCCCCGAACCGGTTCTGCGTGTTGCCGATCACCAGCATTTTTCCGGGCGCGCCGCTTTCCAGAAAACCATTTAATATCATCTCGATGTTATTCTCGGGTTCCATACGCGCCATCAGCAGGGAATAGGCGCCGGGTTCAAGCCCGAAGCGGGCCGGTACCATGCCGGATTGTTGTTGATGAACCTGGGCGCCATAGGGGATCATTACGGACTGCACCCCGTATTTGTCACGCAGGTAATCACTGATCACCGGGGAATCCGCGATATACACTTCGCTGTATTTGATCGCCAGTTTTTCGGCGTATTGCAGGAACCGCTGCACCGGTTTCGTGTATTTGCTTCTTTTCCATTCCAGCCCGTCCATATGCGCGATGATCAGGGGTTTACGGGGGTACAATCTTCCCCAAACCGAACTGCTGGTATATCCCATCATCAGGATGATATCATATTTTTTGCGCCGGGCATGCCGGATACAATGCAGGTCGTAGATGAATTGTCCCGCCGTGCCGATCTTATTCTCCGGGTCTTTGCAATGCACGATGTTCACCCCGTTCCAGGTTTTGGCGCGCCAGGGATGGTGATGCGAATTATACACGGTAACCGTATGACCCCTTTCTGCGAGTCCCGGCGCCAGGAAGGAAACCGCCTGTTCATACCCGCCGTAATAATTGGGGATGCCCCGCGTACCGAGTATGGCGATCTGCAGATTCATGATGCGGATAAGACTTTTTGATAGGCATCCCTGGTCCGTAGCGCCGCCTGTTTCCAGGTATAGGTAGAATAAATACGTTCCGGCAAACCCGGGTTTGTTTCCGTGTTCATGGCTTTCTCCACGGCGGAAAGAATCGAAGCGGGTGAAGCGGGATCACAGTAAAAAGCATCTTCCCCGAAATAGGAGGAAGCGAAACCGTTACGCGTCACAACCACCCGGCAACCCATCACCGCCGCTTCCAGCGAAGCCAGCCCGCAGGATTCATACCAGCTGGGCAGCACGTGCACCCTTGCCCTGCGGTAATAATTCACCAGTTCTTCCTGCGGCATCCGGGGGATAAACTGTACGTTGGGTCCCGCTTCTTTGCGGCAGCGCGCGTAATAACGGTGATGATTAGGCGCAGATTCACCGGCCAGTACGAGGCGGTAGGGCGTGCCGTTCAGCGCCCGGATCAGCCCGAGCTGGTTTTTCACCCCTTCGATCCGGCCCGCGCAAAGCACGAGGTCATTTTCTTTTGGCCCGGGGCCGGGCCGGAATATTTTTTCATCCACGCCGTTGGGTACGGTCATATAACCGGGCAGATCGCCGAAACGTTTCCGCAGCTCCTGGTATTCGGCGTCGGCATGGGGCAGGATGACGGCGGTGTTGCGAAGCAGTTTCCGGATACTGTTGTATTGTCCCTGCAGGAGGTAGGCGGCGGGGGGAAAACGGTCTTTTCTTTTCAGCGAGCGGGCCAGGGTCTTGGCATATTCTATCCCGCCGGGCGGGAGCATAGAAAAAATCATTCCCGGGAGGCCTTTGCGGTGTTTTTTATCAAATACCGAATAATCGATCCAGATCGGCGTAAGCACAAATGGTTTTTTGCTGCGCTGCATATGCGGCAGGATATCGGCGGGCCGCGTGATGTTGAAGAAATGCAGCAGGTCGTAAGAATCGTAATCCGGTCTTTGCCCCGCGCCGATGATATCGGCCTCTATGCCCAGTTCCTCCAGCCGCCCGGCCAGCGCTTTTACCTGTACGGTATCGCCGCCGGGAACGGTAAACAAAGTTGAACGGGTAATCAGGGCCACTTTCATCACTCCATTTATTTATTTTTTCCACCCAGCCACCCGATCACGCGACCGGGCAAAAAACTGAGCAGGTAGAATGCGTAATTGTCAAGCCGCGCCGGCCGGATCCGGATGGCGCGGGAAAAATGCACGCGGGCCTTCCCGGGGCAATGGTTATCGACAAGGAATTTTTTTCCGCAAAGGGCATGGTAGGAAGCGCGTTTGTATTTTTCCGTGTCCTGGCCCTCCAGAATCGATGCCAGTGCGGCCGATTCTTTAACGGTGACCGATCCCCTGCGGATGATCCGTTGTTTTAGTTGACGGAAGCGCGCGCCCCGCCATTTTTCATCGATGGTGACCGATCCCGGGTTGAACCGCACTTTGATCAACGGTTCGGGAAGGTTGTGGAATTTCCCCAGGGCCGACAATCGCACCCAGAGCAGGTGGTCTTCAAAATTGCCCGTGCCCGCAGGGTAGGCGCCGGCCATCAGGACTTCCTGTTTGCGGTACATCGCAGCGGAATGGATCACGGGGCAGTGCGAGTACAGGCGATGACGGATCTCCGCGTCCGTATGCCCGGCACAGCGAAAATGAAAAAGGGGTTCCCCGTTTTCGGTGATGTATTCCGCGTCGCTCCCGCAGCACACATGGTCGGGATGGGCGTCAAGAAATTCCGCCTGTTTCCGCAGGCGGCCCGGCAAACAGATATCATCGGCGTCGAAACGGGCAATATACTTTCCCCGCGCCCGGCCCAGCCCCGTATTCAGCGCATATACGATACCGTTATGATCAGTGGTGAGCAGGCGGACGCGCGGATCGCCGAAGGATTCCACGATCCGCGCGGTATCGTCGGTGGAACCGTCGTTTACGACCAGCAGTTCAAAACCGGTGTAGTCCTGCGCCAGCACCGAGCGGATCGCTTCGCCGATATAGCGGGCCGCGTTCCAGGCGGGCATCAGTACCGTTACGTTCATTTCATCCATGGCCGTTTTTTTTCATGTCTGTCAGCAAAAGCCATTCAAACAATATCACCACCGACAACTGTTCAAACCAGTATTCGATAGCAAAGGCGCCCAGCAGGAGCCCGAAAAGGGGAAGACTGTAGGTACGGGTCCTGCTGTTTTTCAGGAAGAACCCCGCATAAAAAACGAAAAAGGCGGCCAGTCCCGCCAACCCGTATTCTGACAGCAGCTGGTCATACACCGAGTTCGGGCTGTTGACCAGCGAATGCAATTCGATATCGCGGCTGAAATAGGTCAGGTACAGGCCGAGGTGGTTTTGCCTGAAATCTTCGTTTACATAAATGAACCGGGCCGGGTAACCGCCGGCGATCCGCAGACCGGTGGCACGGAACGCGAGTTTCGAAGAGAAATTCCCCGTGCCCGTACCGGTCAATATTTTTCCGGGATGATTTTTTAAATAAGCGATGGTCTGCTGCATTGCGATGATCTTACCGGGCCATTTGTAGGGCACCGACTTAATATGTCCCGTATCGAAATGGGGAATGGCTTTCACGGCATAATCCAGCAGCTCTTTTTGCAGCGCGGTCGTATCCCGTCTTCGCTGGAAGGGTTCGCTGTGTATATTATCTTTCGGGATCGCGGGTTTCTCGGGTACCCCGTCTACCACGGCGATACCGGTAGCCGGCAGTACTTTCTTTTCCACCCGCTCATTTTCAGCAAGCAGACGGCTCGTGCTGTCGAGGAAAAGCATCGCCGTTTTTTGTTTTCGTTCTTCCGGGTTAAGCAGGCTGTCGGGCATTTCAGTGAGCCGGGGCCGGGTGGTGGTGGCCGCTTTATTTTCTTTTTTGATTCCCGCAATTTTTTTCCAGGCTTCATCGAGGTAGCGGTTGTTCTGCGGGGATATGCGGCCCATAAAAACCGCGAGCAGCAGGGCGCAGGCCACCACCGCGCTTTTTTGGTTACGGCTGCTCCGGAAAACGAAAAGGATCAAGAGCACTGCAAACAGCAGTAGGTTGGAAATATTGCTGCCTGTCAGCAGCATCACCCCCATGCAGAGCAAAAGGAGCCTGAATTGTTCACGGTGCAGGAAATATATAACCCCGGCGGCGCAGATAATCGCATTGGTAGTGGATACGTCGAAGCTGATACCGGTCAGCAGGTCGCCCGTGCCGATAAAATATTTCTGGTGCATGCCCTGGTAACGGAAAGGGTTAAGCGAACCCGCGTCGATCATGATCAGCGCAAGCTGGGTAAGGGTTACAAAAGCGTTCAATATGAAAAAAACAGTAAGCGTATGGTCCATGGATCCGCGCGTACCCGCCTGCACAAAATAACGGATGATAAAGGCCGCGGCGATGCAGGCCATCCAGAAACCGATACCCGCGGATACCGTAAAAAGGTATTGATGATTGACGGAGGGTAAGTGGAGCAGGAGGTTGATAAGGGCGATGATCACCATGCTGAAGTAAAACCAGGTGAAAGAGCGCCGGTAATTTTCCTTCCTGAAAAATTCTTTGCGGTAAATAATGACAAAAAGTAGCAGGGCAGCCCCCTTCATCCACAGTTTTACATAAAGCATGGCCACCACGAAAAGCAATAGCTTCCAGTTTACTTTCCGGAGATAATCGGTCAGCTGCAAATAAATGGATCTCATGATGGGCGTGGACAGCCCTTTTACTGTTTTTGGGGTAGACCGGCTGCCTGTCGAATAAACATCATATCGCTGCTTTTCAACTGTTTGGTTGCCACGAGCAACGAAAAAAATAAGGGGAGGGCAATCGCCAGCCGCCAATGGGGTTCCGCGGAAATATACGTGGCGGAAAAGCCGGAGAGGGCGGCGGCCCCGGCGCAGTACAGAAGGCTGCTCCAGGTTTCGGGGATCCGCGACAACTCGGATAGCCGCATATAATTAAGGTATTCCACGATCACGGCGGTAAGATAGACCAGCGCGGCGCCGTTGGCGGCATACTTCGGAATAAATAAGAGATCGCCTGCCAGGATGATGGAAAAAGTGACCAGCGTTACGCCAAAAATCCGTTTCAGGTTGTGCCGGGCAAATTCGGCCGACCAGAGCAGGTTGCCGAGGTATTGAAAGGGAATGGCGAAGGAAAGGATGAGAAAAGTTACCTGGTTGACCGAACCATATTTTTTTCCCGTCAGCGGATCGAGTACGGGCGACCAGAGAATATTCAGCACCAGCGGGATTAAAGTGGCCAGCACCATTTCATAGCGCAGCAGCATCCCGATCTCTTTTTTCCGCGGGAGCAGGGAACTGTTTTTTTCGTCCGAGAAAAACCGGGAGAGCCTGCTCAGCAATACCGGGGCGATGATGAGCAGGGGAAAGGGTGATAATTCATAAAGGCGATAGGCAAAACTGTATTCCGCCGTAATACCCGCCGTGGTAAAGATCCCGAGCAGGATCCAGTCCATCCGCGAAATGCCCGCCATCAGGATCGCGGCCCCGATCTGCGGGAGGGATTCTTTCAGCAAACGGGTATAATCGCTGAATCTGACAGATGTCGTTAGCGGTGTTTGCATGCGGCGGGTAACGATCAGGTAGCCCGTCATGAATTCGGTAAAAGAACCGGCGATAAAGATCCACAGCACCCAGCGGATCGTCAGCTGATCGAATACGATCACGGCCAGCAGTCCCGCCGAACGGATGAAATTGGATACCGATGACATGACGGCCAGTTCGCCGAAACGTTCCTTGCCGTTGGCCACCTGTTTAAAGGGGGATGCAAAGAAGATCAGGAGCTGGCTCACCCCGATCAGCAGCAGGAGCTGGTGTTTGGAAAAGAATAACGGGAAGCAATAGCTGAAAATCAGCAGGGCCGCGTAAAAGGTAAGCCCCCATACCAGCACATGCAGCAGGAAAAGGGTCAGGATAGCCGAGCTGTTGGTTTCGGTGGCGGCTTTTTTCACCACGATCTGTTCCAGCCGCAGGCTCAGCACCGTGGTGGCGAAAGTAATAAAGGCCACCGACCAGTTGAGTTCGCCGTAGAGATCCTTGGCCAGGTAAAGCGATGTGAGCAGGAACACAACCAGTCCGAAAGCCTGGTTGAGGATCACCTGCAGCGCGCTGGCCGATATATCCCTGAATAATTTTCGGGTCATGATATGCAATTACCCCTGCCTGAACGGTTGATTGAAGATAAGGAAGGATGAGCGTTCTCCCGGCAAACCCTGCTCAGGGTACAGGCAGTTCCCGCGCTGCGGGCGCCGGCGACCCGGGCCCGTATACGATCCTGACGGTATAATTTTTTTTGACGGCGGGTATTGAATTTCTCCGTCCTGATCGCAATACATACAGGTCCCTGATCACTTTGAACGTGCGCGAAAGCCCGTACTTGCTTTTCCCGTGGATACGCGGGTGATGTTTAACCGCCATCTCGGTGATCCGGGCGCCGCACCGCGCCGCGAGCACCGGGATGAAACGGTGCATGCCATCCGTTAATTCCATCTTCTCCGCGATCTCCCGCCGGATGATCTTCAAGGTGCATCCGTAATCGGAAATGCGCACACCCGTTACCCGCCGGATCAGCGCGTTGGCGATGCGACTGGGTATTTTCCGCAACAGGAAACCATCCTTCCTGTTTTTGCGGTGGCCCGCTACCAGGTCCCAGTTACCCGATTCCAGCAGGAATAGCATCGGGGGAATATCCGTAGGGTCGTTCTGCCCGTCACCATCGAGAAAGGCGATAAAACGGCCGCGGGATTGCCGGATACCGGCCATCATGGCGGCACTCTGGCCGTAATTGGCCTCCAGTTCAACCAGCAGGGTATGGTCGTCCCTGTTTTCGAGTATGCGTTGACGTGAGCTGTCGGTGGAACCGTCATCCACCCAGATCAACTCATAGTCCAGCCCGCCAAGCGCCAGGCGGACGGCTTCCGCAAGCGGGGGTATACTGGCTGCTTCGTTTTTTACTGGTATGATGACGGATAACCGGGGCATGGGAATGATGATCGTTAATGATAAAGATAGCTAAAGCGCTGATGCGGCAAGTCAGATGATCCCCGCCAGTTCCAGGCTTTTCTTTTTCAGCCGCCGGGTATCGGTGTCTTCCACAATGGGATCCGGCACCAGGATCAGCGATACATTATTTTCCTTCCACCAGTCATTTTGTTTCAGCGCTGAAGCGGCGATAACACCCACGAGGTAATTCCGGTCCGGCCCGGCATGTCCTTCTTCGATCCAGGCAAATCTTTCCCGCGGCACATCCCGCGGGTTATCAAAACTCACGTATACCCGCAGGTGAAAATCAGTCGCCAGCGAATGGGGCGGGTGGTGGTACAGTTTTTTGTACTCGTATTTATAGCCATAACGCAGGGCGGATATATCGCTCAGCAGGGCCGAGGCGGTGGGGAGACTGCCGGCTCCCTTGCCATAGAAAAATTGCTGGTCGGCGAAACCGCTTTCAATCACCACGCCGTTGTATTCATCCTTTACAAATACAAAGGGATCGTTCTTCCGCACAAACTGCGGCAGCACAAAGGCGGCGATCTCCCCGTTCCCCAGTTTACGGGCCTGCGCCACGAGTTTGATTTCCTCGTTATTCGACCGGGCCACCCGGGCATCGGCGGCATGGATATGCCGGATGCCATTGAAAAGTATCGATGAAGTTTTTTCCACGATACCGTAAGCATGCGCAAGCAGGATGATCCATTTGTGCGCGGCGTCATAACCATCCACATCCAGCGAGGGATCGGTTTCGGCGAAACCCGATTGCTGCGCCAGCAACAAGGCCTGCCGGAAATCGAGCCCTTCCCCTGTTATCCGGGTAAGGATGAAATTGGTGGATCCGTTTACGATGGCGCGCAGCGAATGCAGCAGGTCGTTATCATAATATTCTTCCAGGTTGCGGATCACCGGGATGGAGGCGCAGGCGGCGGGCTCATAGAGCAGCGACCGTCCCGTTTGCCGCTGCAGGGCCAGCAGTTCGGGCAGCTGTTCGGCGATCATTTTTTTGCTGGCGCTGACCACGTCTTTTCCATGGCGCAGGGCGGCGGCGACAATCGCAAAAGCCGCTTCGCTGTCGTTGATTACTTCCACGATCACGTTGATATCGCGGTCATCCAGCACATCTGTTTTATCGGTGGTAAAAAGAGAGGCCGGCGCGATTCTTTTTTTCCCGGAATGTTTTACGCAGATTTTTTTAATGGTCGCGTTGAGCGACGGCGTTTGCTGCAGGGCCTGATAGAGCCCTTCACCCACCACGCCGAAGCCGAATAATCCGATCGTCAGTTTTTTATGCGTTTCCATGTACGGTACTGGTTTTATTATTTTGAAAGGATATCAGTTGTTCAAATGCCTGTTGCAGATCGGCGATCAGATCGGCGGTATCTTCCAGTCCCACCGACAAGCGCACCAGGCTGTCCGCCACACCGGCCGCCCTTCTTGTAGCGGGGGGAATGGATTTATGCGTCATCTGCGCGGGATGACAGAGCAGGCTCTTCACGCCGCCGAGGCTTTCGGCGAGTTTGAAATAGCGGGTCGATGTAACGAAACGGGTTGCGGCTTCTTCCGTGTCTGTTTGTAGCGTAAAGGAAACGATCCCGCCAAAACCGGCGGATTGCCGGGCCGCGACGTCATGGTTGTGGTGGTTTTTCAAACCGGGATAGTACAGTTTGCCGACGGCCGGGTGTGTCGCGAGAAATTCCGCGATGGCCTGCGCGCTGGCGCCATGCTGCTTTACGCGCAGGTGCAGGGTCTCGATACCACGGATCAGCAGCCAGCTATCGAATGGCGATAGGATGGCGCCGCCGGCATTCTGGATGAATTTTATTTTTTCGCCGGTCTCCTGATCGCGCGTCACCACCAGACCCGCAATGAGATCGCTGTGACCGCCGAGGTACTTGGTGCCTGAATGCACCACGATATCGGCTCCCAGCGAAATCGGTTGCTGCAATACCGGGGAAGCGAAGGTATTGTCCACGCAAAGCAGGCAGCGGTTTGCTTTCGCGATGGCCGCGATCGCGGCGATGTCCGAGATTTTCAGGGTGGGATTGCTGGGCGTTTCGATCCAGATCAGTTTTGTATTTGCTGTGATCGCGTTGAAAACATTTTCCGCGTCCGATGTGTCAGCATAGTTAACCCGGATCCCGAATTTTTGGTAAACATGCGTGAACAAACGGAAGGCGCCTCCGTAGATATCGTCCACGGCCAGGATCTCGTCGCCCTGTTTCAGCAGTTTCAATACCGCGTCGATCGCGGCCAGCCCGCTGCTGAACGCGGCGCCTGTATGACCCTGTTCAAGTTTGGCGATAATGTTTTCCAGCGCCGCGCGGGTGGGGTTGCCGGTGCGGGCATAGTCATAGCCCTTATTTACACCCGGCGCTTCCTGTACAAAAGTGGAAGTCTGGTAAATGGGTACGGAAACCGCGCCGGTCAGGGGATCGGCGGGAATACTGTGGATCAG
>CAYNSL010000014.1:19404-41734 GCA_964399755.1 uncultured Chitinophaga sp.
AAATGGGTACGGAAACCGCGCCGGTCAGGGGATCGGCGGGAATACTGTGGATCAGTTGCGTTGCATTTGTGCTCATCTTTTTGGTTTTTAAACTTGATGAAATAAAAAGTAGAAGCCATCTTAAATGTGATGAATGACCGGGCGGACGGATTTTTTTGAGAAAGGAGGATAGTCACCGGGAATATTAATCCTTCCCGTCTTACCGCCTTACCGGCTATTTCTGATTGAAGCACTTTTAAGATTATTATCAGACAATATCACTTATCAAAAAAGATGAAGGGGATCGGCATGACCTCATCCCCTATAGGGGAGAGTGACCAATTAGCAGGGTGGTATAATTGTCCGGATAAACAAAAAGCCCACCCGGTAAATCAGATGAGCTTTGAATATGGTTGAAGATATTTTGAAGCGATTGATCTGACTTATCTTGCCCTGTTTAACCAGGGATGGAATTGGCACCTTTTCGGGTTTGTTATTACAAACCGCGACAGGTTGTCAAGGCTTCATCGGGCCATTACCCTCCGCCTTTCTTGATAAGTGATAAAAGAAAGAACTGGCGCAAAGATAACAGCGCGAAATTTGAAATTCCAAATCATTTTTTCCAAAATCTGCCGAACGGTTGTAAGCCTGCGGCCTAAGATGCAGGCGGGACAAGGGTTTCAGATATTCCCAAAAAATAGTTAAGAAAGATTATTCCTGCATGCTGCGGCGCAGGTCGTTCCAGAAAGCGCGGTGCCGTTGCAGCAAATGAATAAACACGCGTTCATCGCCCCTTCCCTTCGCGCGGATCAGCCTGACCAAAGCAGCCTTATCCGGTTTTTTCCAGCGGTCAGGGCGAAGCGCCGCCGCGGCGAGCAGGCTCCATTCGCCAAGGGCTTTTTTTTGAGCGGCAGACCAGCCGGTCAGCGAACGCAGGCCCAGCTCTATTCTTGTTTTCCGCATGCTGTCGAGCCATGCTCTGCCCCGGTCGCCCTTATAACGGTCATTAATAAACGAAGTAATCAGCGCGCTGAGCGCCGCCGCATCGGGTAAATCCCTGCTTATTTTTTCCAGGTCGAACCGGAGATGGGAATCTGTAAACCGTTTCAGTAAGACCAGCGGTGTTCGGTACCCCGGGGAAGCTTTTTTCTTTTTCCATTCGGCCGCCGCCACCCGCTGCAGGGCGGGCTCTTCCGGACGGAACCCCGCCTTGTAATAAAACCAGAATGCGCCGGATTGCAGGGCTTCCCGGTTGTTCCTGCCGAACTGGTAGGGTTTTACCACGAATCGCCTGGCGCCGAAATGCTGTGCGTACACCCGCAGCAACTGGTAAAACAACAGGGCCGACTCGCCACCGCGGAAGGGAGAAAGAATATTAATGCCGAACTGGCAGCGGCGGCCGAAGAGCCAGCCCCCGCCATAGGCTACGGGGATTCCGTTTTTAAAAGCGAGGTAGCCGATATAGGATTCTACTGACAATCTTCTTTCGGGGTTCATGCCGTATAAGACGATGCTCATGCCGCGTTCCAGTTCAAAACGGGTCAGTTCGTTTTCATCCGCATACGTGAAGGGTTCGGTTTCGCGGTAGCCGTAAACCATGGCCGAACGGGCGATATGGATCAGTTCTGTTCTGGCTGAAGCTGATAACCTGGCGGGGGACGGTAATTTTTTCCGGAGAAGACCCATCGCGGCATTCCGGATTATTTTTTTATGGCAGTATAATGGAATATCCAAATCCCGCTGCCAGCTTCGGTTGTAATGCGGGTGGTTCAGTTTCCATTTAATAAAGATGTTCAGTTCATGAAAAAGCGCTTCGCCTGTCCGGTCGGGCAAACCGGCGTTATCCATTTCACGCAGCAACCATTGCAGGGGGGATCCGCCCGCAGTTCCCTTCAGCGTCTTTATTCTTTTCAGCAGCGATAATTCCCCGGCCGATATATTTTCGAATTCCGTACGCGGTAAAAGCTGGCGGAAAAAAAGTCGAACGGTCTCCGGGCCGGCCCCGCTGCTTTCGATCTCCGCATCTTCCGGGAAATTTCCGGCCAGCCACCGGGCGATATGCAGACTGAAGGAGCCGGTGATTTCCGAACCTTCGATACCCGATCCGTCGAGCGCTGATTGCCTGCGCTGATCCGCGCCCTTAAAAATGATTTTAACTTCCGATGTTATCCGTTTTAGGGCAGTAACGGCGGAATTAAATAATCCCGGACTGCCGGGATAGGCCAGCATCGCGAGCAGGGTATCATGACAGACCCGCAGTTCGCGGGTACTGAAATGTTTTTTCGCGGTGATTTCCTTCAGTAAATTTTCTTTTTGTTTTGATAAACCGCTCCCTGTTTGCAGGGCAATGGCCTTCAAACGATCCACCGGGTTTGTATGGGATTGAGCGGGCAGGGTAAGCGTTTTTCTAACGCTAATCAAATCATTCCCGGTGAAAACCTGTATGACCGGAGGGGAAAATAAACCTGATTTCCGTCAGGGGAGGGGATAATTTCAAATGGGATCACGCTGAGATCGCTGAGCTCGCAGGGACCAAGATTATAAATAACTCAGCGAACCCCGCGCTCTCTGCGTGCAAATTAATCCGGATGTACAGCCCGGATGCCTGTATAGGGGATAAATGTGTAAAAAGATCGCTGAGCTCGCTGAGCTCGCAGGGCTTAAGATTATAGTTTACTCTGCGAACCCAGCACCCTCCTCGTGCATCATTTAAGCTAACTTTCCCCCTCAACCCCAACCTTCCGGTCGCTTCTTTGTTTGTACCTTCGTTGCCCTCCATGAAATCAACAAATTCCGATAACGAAACCCGGGCTGCAGAAAACACCGAGCAGATCGAAGTGCTGGGCGCCCGAGTGCATAACCTGAAGAATATCGACATTTCCATTCCCCGGAACCAGCTGGTGGTGATCACGGGGATCAGCGGGAGCGGCAAATCTTCCCTCGCTTTCGACACGATCTATTCGGAAGGGCAGCGCCGCTATATGGAAACCTTCGGCGCCTATGCCCGGCAATTCATCGGCGATATGGAGCGGCCCGACGTTGACAAGATCACAGGGCTTTCGCCGGTGATCTCTATCGAACAGAAGACCACCAATAAAAATCCCCGTTCCACCGTGGGCACCGTGACCGAAGTCTACGATTTCCTGCGCCTGCTGTTTGCCCGTATCGGGGAAGCTTATTCCTATAATACCGGGAAGCGGATGGTGAAATGGAGCGAGGAGGAAATCGTGGAGAATATTTTCAACAGGTACCTGGATCATAAGATCACCCTGCTGGCCCCGTTGGTTCGCGGCCGCAAAGGTCATTACCGTGAATTATTCGAGGAAATGCGGAAGAAAGGATACTTAAAAGTGCGGGTAGACGGTGAGATCAAAGATCTTGTTCCTAAAATGCAGGTTGACCGCTACGTGGTGCATGATATTGAACTGGTGGTGGATCGCCTGCAGGTGACGGGCGAACTGAAAGCAAGGCTTAGCCAAAGCGTGCAGCAAACCCTGAAACTGGGCAGGGACCTGATGTTCGTGGACTATATGCAGGACTCCCCCGGGGAGAAACCGAAAAAAGGTGCCCGCGAAAAACCGGGTTTGTTCGCCGGCACGGAGAACATAAAACCCCATTCATCGGGAGGCGGGGTGGCCGTCTATTCCAAGATGCTGATGTGCGAAGACACGGGCATCAGTTATGAAGAACCTTCCCCCAATTCCTTTTCTTTTAATTCTCCCTATGGCGCCTGCCCGGTCTGCAAGGGTCTTGGCACCAGGAACCATATTAATATGGAAGCGATCATCCCCGATCCTTCCCTCAGCATCAGCGAGGGCGGCATCGCGCCCCTTGGTGAAGAGCGGGATGCCTGGGTGTACCGCCAGGCGCAGGAGGCCGCGAAAAAAAATAAGATCCCCCTCGGTACGCCCGTCAGTAAGCTGTCGAAAAAACAGCTCAACATCATGTTGTACGGAAACGAGGAAGGGCAGCAGGAGGACCTGGATTTTGAAAACATGAAATTCGACCCGCAGGCGCCCTTCGAAGGGATCGTGAACATGCTGCAGCGCTGGTTCGCCAATCCCTACAGCGAATCCATCCGCGACTGGTCTGAAGACTATATGATCATGCGCCCCTGCGAAGCCTGTGATGGAACGCGCTTAAAAAAAGAAAGCCGCTGGTTCCGGGTAAACGGGCGGAATATCGCGGAGCTGAGCAATATGAACCTCGATAACCTGGCGGCCTGGTTCGACGGGATTGAGCTGATGCTGGAGAACAAGCAAAAAACGATCGCCAAGGATATACTGAAAGAGATACGTGAAAGACTGCAGTTCCTGCTCAATGTGGGACTGAGTTATTTATCGCTGAACCGTCCTTCCAAATCGCTGAGCGGCGGCGAATCACAGCGTATCCGGCTGGCTACGCAGATCGGTTCTCAGTTGCAGGGGATCACCTATATACTCGATGAACCTTCTATTGGCCTGCACCAGCGCGACAACCACCGCCTGATCGAAGCGCTGAAGAACCTGCGGGATATCGGCAACAGCGTGCTCGTGGTGGAGCACGACAAGGATATCATGTTATCCGCCGATCACCTGATCGATATCGGACCGCGGGCGGGTTTTCACGGGGGCAGGATCGTAGCGGCCGGTACGCCGCAGCATATGCTGACGCTCGATACGCTGACGGCGGCCTATCTCAACGGGCACCGGCGCATCGCCGTGCCTGCCGAGAGGAGAAAGGGAAATGGAAAATTCATCGAATTAAAAGGAGCGGCGGGCAATAACCTGCAAAAAGTGAATGTAAAATTCCCGCTCGGTAAATTCATTTGCGTAACCGGCGTGAGCGGGAGCGGGAAATCGACGCTGATCAATGAAACGCTGTACCCGATCCTCTCCGCCCATGCATACGGTTCAAAAGGAGTGCCGCTGGCTTACCAGTCGGTAAAGGGACTGGAGCATATCGACAAAGTGATCGAGATCGACCAGTCGCCCATCGGCCGCACCCCGCGCAGCAATCCCGCCACCTATTGCGGATTCTTTACCGAGATACGCACCCTGTTCGCCTCCATCCCCGAAGCGAAGATCCGCGGGTATACCGCGGGCCGCTTTTCGTTCAATGTCAAAAGCGGCCGCTGCGATGTCTGCGAAGGCGGCGGCATGCGGGTGATTGAAATGAATTTCCTGCCCGATGTGTACGTACACTGCGAGAAATGCAACGGCAAAAGGTATAACCGCGAAACGCTCGAGATACGGTATAAGGGAAAATCCATCGCCGACGTACTGGAGATGACGGTGGAGGAAGCCGTGGAATTCTTCCAGCCCGTGCCCTACCTGTACCGCAAGATCAAAGTGCTGGAAGAAGTGGGACTGGGATATATCACACTGGGCCAGTCGGCGGTTACCCTCAGCGGCGGCGAGGCACAACGGGTAAAACTGTCCACCGAGCTTTCCAAAAAGGATACCGGCAAAACATTTTATATATTAGATGAGCCGACCACCGGTCTGCATTTCGAGGATATCCAGCATTTACTCGACGTACTGAACAAACTGACCGACCGCGGTAACACGGTACTGGTGATCGAACACAATATGGATGTGATCAAGGTGGCGGACCATGTGATCGATCTTGGTCCGGAAGGCGGCGACGGCGGCGGCAAGATCCTTTTTGAAGGCACGCCCGAAGAACTGGTGAAGAACAAGGAAAGTTACACGGGCCATTATTTAAAAAAAGAAATCTGATCACTATGGGATTTGATGAAATCAGCGGTCTCCCCGATTGGGAAGACGACGAATTCGATGAGGAGGAGGAAGAAGGTGAATCCTGGAAGCCCCGGCCCACCCGCGACGCCTGCAAGGCCATGTATGAACAATGGAAGCAGGTGATGATCGTACTGAAAGGCGCGCTGGAGACCATGAATACGAATACCGGGGAAGACAGCTTTTCACCCGAGCACTGGGAAGACTACAAGGGCATGATGCTGGGGGACGCCTACCAGGTGGCGGTGAAGATCCAGAGTTCGGAAACCGGGCTCTATATGATCCGCATGGAAAACGCGTCCATCATCCGGAAAAACGCGCAGTTCATCAAATCTTCCATGCTCACCGCGATTGCCGAAGGGGCGATCGAGGAAGCGCACGGAAAAGTGATCCGCGAAGAGATCGACAAGTTCAGGATGCTGTTCCGGCACTGGGTGAGCACGTTTGAACGGGATGAATTCGAAGATGAATGGGGGCTGTTCTGAAATAAAAAAATCCCGCGGATGCGGGATTTTTCAATTTTTTATCCGTGTAAATCAGGCCTTGGGTTTGTTCTCGGGCAACTTCACGATTCCCATTACCCAAAGGGCGCCGATTACACCGGCCGCGATGGCCAGGAATAATCCGAACGACACAAATTTTGACTGGCGGAGGAACTGGATCAGGGCGATAGCGCCACCGGCGGCAAAACAGGCGGCAGCAATCATTTTTTCCTGACCTTCATACGGTTTTGACTTATCACCCATGACGAATGTAACCACCCCGGCGCCGATAAAGCCCAGGAAAGAGATCCAACCCAACTCGTGCAGGCCGTTAATGGAGACACCGATACCATAACCGCCATACGATATTTTCCACCAGGGTAATATGCAGGAGATCACGCCTACCGCTGCCACGATTAAAGCATACAATTTCGATTTGTGAAGTTTTAAATTTTCCATAATAAAGCTTATTGATTTTGGTTGGGCCTACTCGTATGGCTTTTCGGCATTCGCCCCTGATTTTGGGGTTCAGGTCTACCCAGGTTTATACCATTGTGAAACTAATATAAGACAGTTTTTTAAAAACAAAACAGGGGGGGAGATTTTTTTTTAAACCGTTTAATAACAACTGGTTGAAAAGTTTCCGCGCGACCGGCCGGAAGGGGTCAAATTACGTTAAAACCCGTAGTGGGGGCAGGAAGTGATTGTGAAAATATATCAGTGGCCAGGGGACTGGTTTTTCACTGGATATTGATTTAAACAATTTCCCTGCCCGTACGGGATTTTTAGTTATGGCGATTAAAAGAGCTCGGCGTTGGGTGATTCGTCGACAACCTGTTAACTAATCAACCGGTCAACTTTTCAACTTCATGGCTTACCTATTCATCACTTTTCGCCCGACAAGCAGGCAGAGAGTGTTTAATAAAATGAATACGAATGAGAGTACCAATAGAGAACGGATCAGGTTAATCAACCAGGTATCAGATTTTATTAAGCTCCCTGCTGCTTATCGGACGGCAAGCAATTGGATTGATCTGTTTAGCGGATCTCGAACTTTCCCGCCGCGGTTTCCTCGTCACCGCTGAATACGCGGTACACGTAGGTGCCCCGGGCCAGCCCGCTGATCCGGTTGTGGTCTTTGGCCTTCATCTTGTAGTTCTGTACAAGGGTGCCCTCCACATCAAAAACAAAAAAATCGATTTCTTTTCCCTTGTTGTCCTTGGCCACGACATGCATCTCCCTTTTCAGGGCGTCGGGGTAGATCTTTACCGACTGGTTGTTGAGCGAGGCGAATGCCTTGGCTTTGGCTTTGGACTTGTTCTTTTTGGCGGGTTCTTCTTCCCCGTTGGTAAGGGGAAGCAGTTTGTTCCAGGTCCGCGCTGAGGCCGCCATGGGTTGTCCCATCAGCAGGCTTCCGCAAATACCCAGGGCCAGCAGGGCCTTGGTCTTTTGCAGGGTAGTTTTCAGTTTCATAATGGGTTCGGGTTTTAGGATTATCGTTAGGATTTAGAAATTTTAGTAGAAGACAGGGCATTTTAATTGTTTCTTCGCCCGGTCATTGGGCGAATTCGAACCATTCAGTCGCCAGCCCATCCGCAGGATGCTGGAAAAATAAGCGTCGTTTTCCTTGGGATCGCCGCGCTGCAGGTTGATATACCGGCGACTGACAGCGGGATTGAGCACGTTTTCCCGGTAGGAAAGCTGCCGGGCCTGGGCCGCCTGCTCAGGTGTCAGGTAAATATCGAAATATCGCGGGTCGATATACTTGGTGCTGACGTCGTCGATATAATCGGTAAAAGTTTTGCGGTGCAGGATCTCGAAACCGATATACATATTCTCCTTGAGGTAATATTTAAAACCGCCCCCCATCATGAACGCCATTTGCGTCAGCGGGTATTCTTTGCGGTCGGGGTATTCGGCCATGCCCTGTCCCTCGAGCCGCAGTGGTTTCAGCTCCACCCAGCCTTTGTCGCCGGTATACCCGTTGAGCTGTCCCTTGGGATTAAAATGAAACATGCCCGCGCCGGCGATGCCATAAGGCCGGAGTTTGTGTTCCAGTCCCTCGTATTGTTCAAAAAAGACAGTGGGGTATATTTCCATCGCCACATAGGCTTCGTTCAGGTTGGATTTGAACTTCAGGTTGCGTTGCAGCCGGAACCGTTCGGCGCCTCCCTTATTCGGCGCCTGCGCATCGTCGCCTTCCAGGTAGCCCATGTTGGCGGCCAGCCGGAACCCCAGCCATTCGGTGGGATAAATGTTCAGGTAAAGTCCTTTGGAAATTTTGGTAAGGGGAAAATCGAGGTCTTTGATAAAGGTCTTGCCGATGCCCTCACTCCCGCCGAGGTCGCCCAGGAAAAACATGGGACCGATCCCCAGGCCGATCTCCAGTTTACCGTTGCCGGTACTGATGGATTGGGCCGGGGCGCGAAGCGAGAGAAGCGCAACAAGACTAACGAGTACGGGTATCCGTACTGCGGGTACAGTTGTTCTCATTGGTATCAGATTTCTGGTTTTTCTACTATTGGATTTCCCCGACAAAATAGAAAATAAAAAACCCGGATCAAAGCAATAAGCCGCTGTTTTTTATTTTAACAGTCCCGAAACGATAATATACGTAGCGATTTTCCGATTCGTAATTATACGAGTCGCATGGCAATGTGCTCAATACCATCTTCCAGGTACACATCGCCCACAGGCCTGAACCCGAAGGAGGAATAGAAATGTTGCAGGTAACACTGGGCGCCGATTTTTAACGGTTGCCGCCCGAAAAGCGCATAGGCATGACGGATAGAAAGCGCCATCAGTTCCTTCCCGATACCCGTGCGGCGCACCGAAGGCGAGGTGACCACCCGGCCGATAGAAGGCTCGGGATAAACCAGACCGGGCGGGATGATCCGCGTATAGGCCACCAGCTTTTGATCCTGCCATCCCATCAGGTGCCAGGAAGGCTGGTCGCGGTCGTCCATATCGGGATATACGCAGTTTTGCTCCACCGCAAACACTTTATTGCGCAGTTGAAGGATGGCGTAGAGTTCATGCGGCGTCAAATCATCAAATATTTTTAATAACCAGTTCATGTATAATTTTAAATGTTGAATGTTAAATGTTAAATGCACGCAGGTACAACAAGGTCGGACGGATTGGGTGAGAATGTGAGGAATAAGCAATAGGCGGAAGCCAAATTCACAGGTTGCCGGAAATTGTATCCCTTTCGCACCGGCTTCACCCGGTCCGCAGTTTATTTACCGTCATAAAGGCTACATGTAGTTTACATAAAACACGATAAATGATTTAAAATATAATCAGCGCTGAACATATATTCCGGCTTTGTCCATGTTGCATCCAGCCCTCAGTATTTAAAATTTAGCATTCAACATTTAAAATTGCACATCTATCTTCCCGCCGGCGCCGGCACCACCGGCAAACTCTCGTTCCCGTCTTCATTGACGGACTGCACCGCGAAAAAATAATTGTCCTTGGAATAGGGAAGGTCAATCCGGGTTTCGGAGGTAAATATTTTTTTCTGCCAGACCGCGCTGGTGGTTTCGCGCAGGAGCACATAATAACCTTTTACCTTTCCCGATTTCGGGGCCTTCCATTCCAGGTTGCTGTAATTAGTGAGCCTCCGCGTATCCACTTTAACCTCCTGCGGCATCGATGGGGCTTTGGCCAGGTTGGCCAGGTTGGAGAGATTGATGCAGGTATTCTTGCGCAGGTATTCAAAATCCATGAACTCGGGCAGGTCGCCGTACCGGATATCATTTTCCTGCCGCACATCCTGGTGCTGGTGGTAATAATTCTCATTCATTTCGGTAAACCGTACCGCGGCATAGCCCCGCTGCACATAGGGCGTATGATCGCCGCCGCGGAGAAAGCGGTCGTTTCGGTATACCATCACCACTTCCAGGTTGTCCACGTAGCGTTCGCCCACTTCTTTGATATACCGGGCCAGTTGCCGGGCCTTGCCGTCATTTTCCAGCCCGAGGTTGCGGATGTTTATAAAAGCGCGCCCGGTATCGAGGATGGAAAAGGCTTCACTGAATACCCGGAGCCGGTTATTATTAATATTATTGGTTTCGCTGCTGTTATTGCTGCCCATGATATCATTATTGAGCACGGCTTCGATGTTCCAGTTCTGTTTCTTCGCTTTTTCCGCCATATAATTGGCGCCGAGCAGGCCCTGTTCTTCGCCGCTCACCGCCACAAAGATGATGGTGGCGGGAAAGGTGCGACGACTCATCACCCGGGCACATTCCAGTACGGCCGCCACGCCGCTGGCATCGTCGTTGGCGCCCGGCGCGTCGCCCACGCTGTCCATTACATTACTACGCATATTGTCGAGGTGGCCACTGATGATAAAAATGCGGTCGTCAGCCGGATCAGTTCCTTTGAGCGTAGCCACTACATTGCCCAGCACAACAGGGCGGTTTACCCGGCGGCCGTCGGGGGGCAGGGTAACGGTATCTATAAACGCAGTTAAAGCGCCATTCGATTCCTTTGCGAATGCATTGAACCGTTCCAGCACCCAGTTGCGCGCGGCCCCGATACCGCGACCGGGCGATGACTGCGTGCTCAGGGTATTCCGGGTGCCGAAACTGACCATTTTTTTTATATAGGACTGCAGGGAATCTTTTGAAACTTCGGCTACCATTTTTTCGATGGCGGGGTCGCGGCGGATCGTGGTTTGCGCGGCAAGACCCGTTGCCAGCAGCATGGCGGCGACGGGGAATATCAGCTTTTTCATACCGGAAAATTTTGCGGGATAAATGTAGCGAATCGCCCCCTCAATGGTAAAAACATTAATTTTAATCAAATGACCGACATGCCCGTCAAAGACCTGAGCACCGTGCATCACCTGATCAGCGACCTTTTTCAATGGCCCTGCGGACCGGGTGCATGGGAACCCTATAAACTAAGCAGGGAACAGGTGGAGTTCTTTCATGAAAACGGGTACCTCAGCGGTATAAGGATGCTCGACGACAGGCAAATGAGCATCATCCGGGATGAATTGTCGGAGATAGCCAATCCCGCGCACCCGGGGCATGACTTGTTCTATGAATTCCATTCCAACGAATCTGCCGATCCCTCCACTATTTTATTTCACGCGCTCGGCGCCTGGCGAATCTCGAACGGATTGCATGATGTATTGTGGAATCCACGTTTCGTCATGGCGGCAAGCCAGCTGCTGGGGAATGTGCCGGTTCGTTTCTGGCACGACCAGATCTTCTGGAAACCGCCGAAACAGGGCGGGGTGGTGGCCTGGCACCAGGATTATTCATACTGGACCCGCACCCAACCCGTGGCGCACCTCACCTGCTGGTGCGGACTTGATGATGCTACGCGGGAGAACGGTTGCCTGCAGTATATACCGGGAAGCCAGCGCTGGGGATTGCTCCCCAAGCCTGTTATCGCAGGCGAACTGGAGGGGATCCGCGATTTCCTGGATGAAGAACAGCAAAAACTTTTTGCGCAACCCCGCTATGCCGAAGTGAAAGCGGGTGAAGCCGTGTTTCATCATTCGCTAACCCTTCATGGTTCGGGTGCCAATACCTCTTCGCGTCCCCGGCGCGCCTTTGTGATCAATGTGGTGGCCGACGGGGTGCGTTCCGAATCCGGCGAACCCCTGCTGGACGGCGTGCCCGTGATTCCCGCGGGTGAAAAATTAAAGGGACAGTTTTTTCCCCTGCTCTTCGATCCGGGCTGCGTTCAGTAATCGTATTTATTTTTCCAGAGCGACTTCAGGAATTTACGCAATTCCTCCTCGCGCGCGTTTTTACCGGGGTCGTAAAAACGGGTGCCCGAAATTTCACCGGGCAGGTATTCCTGCGGCGAGAAATTGTTTTCATAGTTATGCGAGTATTCGTAGTTTTTACCGTATCCCATATTCTTCATCAGCCGGGTGGGCGCATTGCGGATATGCAGGGGCACGGGCAGGTCACCTTTTTCTTTCACCGCGTTCATCGCATTCCCGATCGCCACGGTAGCGCTATTGCTTTTCTGGCTCGAAGCGAGGTAAATGGCGCACTGGGATAATATCAGCATGGACTCGGGATACCCGATCTTGTTCACGGCTTCAAATGCGGCATTGGCCATCACCAGGGCGGTGGGATTGGCATTGCCGATATCTTCACTGGCAAGGATCAGCATGCGCCGCGCGATGAATTTTACGTCTTCGCCACCTTCGATCATCCGGGCGAGCCAGTACACGGCCGCATTGGGATCGCTGCCGCGGATGGATTTGATAAATGCCGAAATGATATCATAATGCTGTTCGCCGCTTTTATCATAGAGTGCGATCCTTTTCTGCGCTATATCCATCACAAGCTGATCGGTGATGATTAATGTATCTGACACCCCGGAGGCGTCAGACACCAGTTCAAGCAGGTTGAGGAGTTTGCGCGCATCACCGCCGGAAATATTGATCAGGGCGGCAGTTTCCTTCAATTCAATCTTCTTTTGCTGCAGCAACAGGTCCTTTTGTATCGCCGTCTCTAAAAGCTTCTCCAGTTCTTTTTCCCCAAGCGGTTTCAGCACATACACCTGGCAACGGCTCAGCAGGGCGCTGTTTACTTCAAATGAAGGGTTTTCCGTCGTGGCCCCGATCAGGGTGATGATCCCTTTTTCAACGGCGCCCAGCAGGGCGTCCTGCTGTCCTTTGTTGAAACGGTGGATCTCGTCGATGAACAGGATCGAACCCGCTTTCGATCTGGCCTGATCGATCACGTCGCGCACGTCTTTCACCCCGGCGCTGATAGCGCTGAGCTGGAAAAAAGGAACCTGCAGGGTATGCGCGATGATATTGGCGATGGTGGTCTTTCCCGTTCCGGGGGGTCCCCAGAAGATCATGGAAGGCAATTTCCCTTTTTCGATGGCGGACCGCAGTATGCTCCCCCTGCCCACCAGGTGTTCCTGCCCGTTAAGCTGGTCCAGGTTCTCCGGCCGGATGCGTTCGGCCAGCGGTACATGGGAATTCATGGGCTCAAAGTAACAAAAAGCCCCTTGCAATTATGATATGATTAAGGTTGGCGGACCTAATTCACATTGGTATTCAGGAAAACGGCGATCTTATCGAAGGAATCGGTGAGATTGGCGCCCGTCCAGCCATGGTTTTCCCCGGGGTAAAACACATACTGGTGCACGACGCCTGCCGCCTGGAGCTGGTTGTTCAGCATCACGGATTGCGATGGGGCGACCACGATATCGACGCCGCCATGTAATAATATGGTAGGGGGCGATTGGGCGGTGACGAAACTCAGGGGACTGGAATCATGATATAGTGTGGCATGGGAGGTTGGCGTGCCGCCGATCACCTGTGCAAGGATCAGCGGGATCAGGGGGTTGGCCGGGTTATTATACATATCGGTCAGTTCCGTGGGACCAAAAAAATCGACCACCGCTTTGATCTTCACCGGTGAACTGTATTTATAAGCCTGGAGAAGGGCCAGGTGACCGCCCGCGCTGGCGCCCAGTAAAACCCATTTATCGGATATCTTATAAGTATCTCTTTTCCCGTAAATAAAATCAAGGGCCGCTTTTACGTCGTTTTCCTGCGTGGGAAAAAAATTGGCCGTACCGGTGGCCAGCCTGTAATTGATATTGAAAATGGCATAGGAGGGCAGCCTTTTTTTCAGCGTGTCCACATAAGCGTTAAAATCGGCTTTATCGCCCTGGTTCCAGGCGCCCCCGTGTATCAGGATGATGACCCTGGTGCTGCTGGTACTGCGACCGGCGGGCAGGTATATATCCATTTTTTGCAGGGCATCCGTGCCATAAGCGATATTGAGCTGGGATTCGGCCGCAAGGGGGGCGGGACTCGGGGAGGCGTCTTCTTTCTGGCAGGAAAAGCCAATAAAAGCGAGTGCAAAAAGCCGGAATAGTGTTTTCATGCTGCGAATTTGGTTATAAATATAATGAACCTGCCCGATTGGAGGGGCCAAATCCCGGACGCTTCTTCGCCGGAAATGGATGCCTTTGCCCTGTTTTTTTGATAAATACCCAATAAAGGGTATAGAAACCGCCCGGGGCTTATAATATGTTTACATCGTGATTGAGCGATACAGCAGCGATGAACACTTCCCAAAATAGTAATGAAAAAACAGCTACGAATTAAAAACCTTTTTTATATTTAGCGTCATCAAACCTTGCAATTAAATCAACTCAAAAATTAAAAAAACATGAAAAAGCAAATCCTCTTTATCGCTGCCTTCCTGTTTGCGGGTATCGGCTTCAACGCTTATGCTCAGCCCAAGGGCCTGAAACAGGAAACCGTGAATTCCAAAGCCAATGCCACACCGGATCCCAAAGCCGGCGCCCTGCAAAAAACGGGTAACGTAAAAGGCAAACCCGCCGCTCCCACGTCTTCCCGCGGTGATGTGTACGGCGCTGATTACAGTGACGTAGTGATCGACAACTGGACCGGTTATTACATCGACATCTATGTAAACGGTAACTATCGCGGTACGATCTCTCCCTACGACAAAAAAGTAACCTGGGCTATTCCGGGCACCAACACCCTGTATGCAAAGGCCGTATTTAATGATGGCAGCTACCTGTACTGGGGACCCAAAGTAACCTATACCGGTTACCAGTATACCTGGAAATTGAACCCGTAATCGGATTACCAGACGCGCAAAACTTCAAAGAGGCCGGTTGTTTACAACCGGCCTCTTTATTTTTTTTACCGGGAACGTTCCCGGCGTAGAGAAGGGAATGTTTTCTTTCATTCTTCCGTATTTTTAGTCAGTAACCAAATCAACGCCACCGGATGCTCCTGCTGGGAATCGATATCGGCACTTCCTCCGTCAAGGTTTCGGTCATCAATGCGCAAACGCGGGAATGTGTCGGTTCGGCTCATTATCCGGAAACGGAAGCAGAAATTCTCGCCCCCCGGCCCGGCTGGGCCGAACAATCGCCCGATACCTGGTGGCTGCATACCCAACAGGCCATCTATAAATCGCATGCGCATGGCCGTTATGATCCTGCCAATATCGGCGCCATCGGCATCGCCTACCAGATGCACGGGCTGGTGATGGTGGACCGGGAACAACGCGTACTCCGCAACAGTATTATCTGGTGCGACAGCCGCGCCGTGGAAACCGGCGACCGGGCTTTCGGGGAAATCGGACGGGAGAAATGTTTATCACACCTGCTCAATTCACCCGGCAATTTCACGGCATCCAAACTGGCCTGGGTAAAACAGCACGAACCACCGGTATATGAAAAGACAGATAAGATCATGCTGCCCGGCGATTTTATCGCGATGAAATTGACCGGTGAGATCACGACCACCATCCCGGCCCTCTCGGAGGGCATCTTCTGGGATTTCAGGAAGCAGCGGTTGTCGGAAGACCTGTTCAGGTATTACGGACTGAATGAAGCGCATATCCCTGTTATCAGGGATGTATTTTCCGAACACGGCCGGCTCGAAAACAGGGTGGCCGCGGCCCTTTCGCTGAAGCCTGGCATACCCGTTACCTACAAGGCGGGCGACCAGCCCAACAACGCTTTATCATTGCATGTTTTTAACCCGGGTGAAGTGGCGGCCAGCGCCGGTACCAGCGGGGTGATCTACGGCGTGAGCGACCAGCTGACCTACGATAAGGAATCACGCGTGAACAGCTTCGCGCATGTGAACCATACGGCGGAACAGACCAGGCTGGGCGTGCTGCTTTGCATCAACGGCACGGGGATACTGAACAGCTGGGTGCGCGAACTGACGGGGGGAACGATCCCTTACCCGCAGATGAACGAAGCCGCGGCCACGGTACCCGAAGGGAGCGATGGATTGCTGCTCTTTCCGTTTGGCAACGGGGCCGAACGCATGCTGGCTAACAGGAACGTATATGCGCAAATAAACCATATCGACTTCAACAAACACCGTCCCGCACACCTGTACCGCGCCGCGCAGGAGGGGATCGCCTGCGCCTTCCGTTACGGGCTTGATATCCTGCGCGCCTGCGGGATGCGCCCGGCCCTGATCCGTGCCGGACGGGCCGGCCTGTTCCGGAGCGATGTGTTTACCGGCTGCTTCGTGAACCTCCTGCAGGTGCCGGTTGAACTGTATGACAGCGACGGGAGCCGCGGCGCCGCCATCGGTGCGGGGCTGGGTGTAAAAGCATGGGCTTCGCCCGCTGAAGCTTTCGCGAACCTGCAACCGCTGGTCCGTATCGAACCAACGGCTCCGGGTTTTTATGAAACATATTATGGCCAATGGCTGGAAACCCTCGAAAGACAACTAATCTGAATGATCAAATCAAATAAACGAATATGGGAATAGTAACCGGGCAGAAAGAATTCTTCAAAGGGATCGGCGCGATCGGGTATGAAGGACCCCAAAGCGACAACCCGCTGGCATTTCGCTGGTATGATGCCAACCGAATAATCAGCGGACGCGCGATGAAAGAGCACCTGCGTTTTGCCTGCGCTTACTGGCACAGCTTTGTAGGCAACGGCACCGATCCTTTCGGTGAAGCCACGCACCTGCATCCATGGAATGAAAAAAGCGATCCGCTGGAAAGGGCGAAGGACAAAGCCGATGCCGCTTTTGAATTCATCACCAAACTGGGTTTACCTTTTTATTGTTTTCATGATGTGGACGTAGTGGACTACGGCAACGACATCACGGAAAATGACCGCAGGCTGCAGGCCATCACCATGTACCTCGGGGAAAAACAAAAAGCCAGCGGCGTTAAACTGCTCTGGGGCACTGCCAACCTTTTTTCGCACCGGCGTTATATGAATGGTGCGGCCACCAATCCCGATTTTCATGTGCTCACGCATGCCGCCGCCCAGGTTAAAGCCGCGCTCGACGCCACAATCGCGCTGGGCGGGGAGAATTATGTGTTCTGGGGCGGACGCGAAGGATATATGAGCCTGCTCAACACCAACATGAAGCGGGAAAAAGATCACCTGGCCCGCTTCCTGCATACGGCCAAAGACTACGCGAGAAGGAACGGCTTTAGAGGTAATTTCTTTATCGAACCCAAACCCTGCGAGCCTTCCAAACATCAGTACGATTATGATGCTGAGACCGTGATCGGTTTCCTGCGGCAATATGACCTGCTGGATGATTTTAAACTGAATATCGAAGTGAACCACGCCACCCTGGCGGGACATACCTTCGCGCACGAACTGCAGGCCGCGGCCGATGCGGGGCTGCTGGGCAGCATCGATGCCAATCGCGGGGACTACCAGAATGGCTGGGACACCGACCAGTTCCCCAATAACGTGTACGAACTCACCGAAGCCATGCTCGTCATTCTCGAAGCGGGCGGATTCGGCGGCGGCGGGATCAATTTCGACGCCAAACTGCGTCGCAATTCCACTGGTCCCGAAGATCTGTTCTACGCCCATATCGGCGGGATGGACGCTTTCGCCCGCGCATTGATCGCGGCCGACGACGTGCTGAAGGAATCCGGGTATAAAAAATTCCGCCGCGAACGCTACGCTTCCTTTGATGCAGGCCCGGGAAAACAATTCGAAGAAGGAAATCTATCACTGGAACAACTGCGCGCCTACGCCATCGAAAACGGGGAGCCGGAAATGCGAAGCGGGCGTCAGGAGTATCTGGAGAATATCATTAACAGGTATATCTGATTTGTAACATCAAAACCAACTGCGATGCATTTTCTCGGCACCACCGATATTTTGTTTGTCATTCTTTATTTAGTGGTGATCGCCGGCGTTTCCGTATGGTCCATACGAAAAAGCAAGGCATCCCCTTCCGATTATTTCCTGGCCAACCGCAACCTCGGCTGGTGGGTGATCGGGGCTTCGATCCTTGCTTCCAACGTGGGGTCGGAACATATCGTGGGACTGGCCGGTACGGCCGCCACATCTGGACTGGTGATGGGGCACTATGAACTGCATTCATGGATCGTGCTGATCCTGGGATGGGTCTTCGTTCCCTTTTATATGCGAAGCATGGTGTACACGATGCCCGAATTCCTGGAACGGCGCTTCAATCCCAAAGCAAGGCGGCTGTTATCGATCATACAATTGCTGAGCTATGTGATCGCCAAGGCATCGGTGACCATATTCGCTGGCGCGCTGGTGTTCAATTCATTTCTCGGCGTCGATTTCTGGACTGGCGCCATCATCCTCGTGGTGGTAACGGGCATTTATACCATACTCGGCGGACTGCATACGGTGATGTATACCGAAGCCATCCAGGCCATCGTGCTGCTTTTCGGTTCGGCGGTATTATTATTTGTAGGACTGGATAAGGCGGGGGGATGGAGTAAAATGATTTCCTTTATTCCGAAAGAGAACCTCAACATGTTTCGCCCGATGAGCGATCCTGAATTTCCCTGGCTGGGAATACTCTGCGCTTCACCCATCGTGGGTATCTGGTACTGGTGTACCGACCAGCATATCGTGCAGCGATGCCTGGCCGGAAAGAATGAAAGAGAAGCGCGGCGCGGCACGATCTTCGCGGCCTATCTTAAACTACTTCCTTTTTTTATTTTCCTGATCCCCGGTCTTATCGCCGTATCGATGGTAAACCAGGGCAAGCTGGATTTAACGGATAATAATGCCGCCTTTCCCACGCTGGTAAAAGAAGTGATGCCGATGGGATTAAGGGGATTGCTCGCCGGCGGATTGCTCGCCGCCCTGATGAGTTCACTCGCATCGGTGTACAATGCCTGCTCCACCCTGTTCACGATGGATATTTACCAGAAGATGAAACCGGCCGCAGGTCCGAAGGAACTCGTGAAAGTGGGACGGATCGCCACGGGCGTCGTCGTGATCCTCGGCATGGTATGGATACCGCTGATGGGCAGGATATCGGGCACCCTGTACCAGTATTTACAGAGCGTGCAATCCTACCTGGCCCCGCCCATCGCGGCCGTGTTCCTGCTGGGCGTATTCTTCAAGCGGATCAACGGGAAGGGCGCGCTTACGGCCATGGTGCTGGGATTTATCATCGGTATCATCAAGCTCACGCTGGAAATGTTCAAGGGCGATCTCAGCGGCCTGCTGCACGATTTTGCCACGATCAATTTCCTTTATTTCTGCATCTACCTGTTCCTGTTTTCCATCGTGGTGATGGTAGTGGTAAGCCTGCTGACGCCGCGTCCAGACGAAGACCAGATCCGGGGGCTCACTTTCGCCACCACGGTGGCGGAAGACAGGGCCGCCAGCCGCGCCAGCTGGAACAAATGGGATGTGCTGCTCTCGCTGGTCGTGGTCGCCATTATCGTATCAATTTTCGTATATTTTTCACCGTTAGGTATTGCGGGGTGATGGAATACGGATGACGGGTATGTTTTTTGATTAATTAGATGAATTGGAACACGGATGAAGCGGATTATGCGATCAAACGGATTTAAAATGTCCGTAGGGACAACAGGCCGGTATAATTAAAATTGGAACACGGATGACGCGGATATGGCGGATGAAACGGAATTATGATGTCCCGTAGGGACAACAGGTCGGTAGAATGCGTGGATTTATTTCGAACAGCGCCCCGTAGGGGCACAACATGGCCGGGATATGTTATGCAGTACAAGTGTGCGACGCAAGGGACGATGATAGCAGCACAATAGCCGGGCTCATAAAAAATCATGGAATGAAAAAAATATTTGTCATCATTGCCTGTACCCTCGGCAGCCGGGGCATCGCACAGGATTACAGGAATCTGCCCTTCTGGGATTATAAATTATCATTCGAACAACGCGTGAATGATCTCGTCGGCCGCCTGACCCCCGAAGAAAAAGTGGCGCAGATGATGCACGCGACGCCGGCAATTGAACGGCTGGGCATACCCGCCTATAACTGGTGGAACGAAGCCCTGCACGGCGTGGCCCGAACGCCTTACCGGGTTACATCCTTCCCCCAGGCTATCGGCATGGCGGCCACCTGGGACACGGTTTCGATGTACCGTATGGCTGATTATACTGCCATGGAAGGAAGGGCGATTCATCATATCGCCACGCAGCAAAAAAAAACGGGCGAAGGCTATCTTGGGCTGACATACTGGACACCCAACATTAATATCTTCCGCGACCCGCGCTGGGGCAGGGGACAGGAAACATACGGTGAAGATCCCTATCTCACGGCGAAAATTGCTAAGGCATTCGTCACCGGTTTGCAGGGAGATGATCCCAAATACCTTAAGGCCGCGGCCTGCGCCAAACATTTCGCCGTGCACAGCGGGCCGGAGCCCAGCCGTCATGCTGATAATTTCAATCCTTCGGCCTATGACCTCTGGGATACTTATTTACCCGCGTTCAGGGAACTGGTGGTAAAGGCCGGAGTGGCCGGTGTGATGTGCGCCTATAATGCCGTGTACACGCAGCCCTGCTGCGCGAATGATGTGCTGATGAACGATATTCTCCGCAATCAGTGGAAATTTACCGGTTATGTTACCAGCGATTGCTGGGCGGTGGATGATTTTTTCCGCTATCATAAAACACATAAGGATGCCATCTCTTCCGCCGTCGATGCCCTGGTGCATGGCACCGATGTGGAATGCGGCAATTCGGTGTACCGCACGTTGCTGGACGCGGTGAAGAACGGCCTGATCAGGGAGGAACAACTCGATATTTCGCTGAAAAGATTATTCATGATCCGTTTCCGTCTCGGGATGTTCGATCCGCCGGAGATCGTGAAATACGCGCAGGTGACCGCCGCCGAACTGGAATCGCCCGCGCACCAGGCCCATGCGCTGAAGATGGCGCAGCAGTCTATCGTGTTGCTGAAAAATGAAAAGCAGCTATTGCCGTTGTCCAAAAAAATAAAAAAGATCGCCGTCATCGGCCCCAATGCCGACAATAAAACGGTCGTCCTGGGTAATTATAACGGGATACCTTCCCGTATCGTGACCGTGCTAGATGGGATCAGGGAGAAACTGGGTGATGGGGTGGAGGTGCAGTATGAGAAAGCCGTCAATTACGCCAATGATACCCTGATGGTTTATGATGATATCAGTAAATATTACAGCGCCGGCGGGCAGCCCGGCGTAAAAGCGGAATATTTCAATAATGAAAAGCTGCAAGGTCCGCCCGTATACAGCGCCGTAGAACCCGATATCGACCATGTATGGGCGGAGGGGCAAACGCCTGCCCCTGGTATCGCGAACATTCATTATTCCGCAAGGTTCAGCACGATGTTTTCACCGGAGAAAGACGAAACGATCCATTTCGAAACCGAAGGCGATGACGGGTACAGGATTTTTATTAATGACAGCCTGCTGGTGGATGCCTGGACAAGGAACCGCGGGGGCGTCAAACCTTTCGATTACCCGGTGCAGAAGGGAAAAACTTATAAGATCGTCGCCGAATTTTATCAGTCGGAAGGTAATGCGGTCATCCGCCTAAAATCGGGACATGCCGTAAAGACGGATTTTGCCGCCCTGGGCCGCCGGCTGAAAGACGTGGATGTTATCATTTTTGCCGGAGGGATTTCCCCGCAGCTCGAAGGCGAGGAAATGCCGGTGGCCGTGCCCGGTTTCAAAGGGGGCGACCGGACCAGCATCCTGCTCCCTGCTATACAAACGGAGCTGATGAAAACTTTACAGGCCAGCGGCAAACCGGTGGTCTTTGTGATGATGACCGGCAGCGCGCTCGCCACGCCCTGGGAATCGGAACATATTCCGGCGATCATCAATGCCTGGTATGGCGGCCAGAGCGCGGGTACCGCCGTGGCCGATGTGTTGTTCGGGGATTATAACCCGGCTGGCCGGCTTCCCGTAACATTTTACAAAAGCGATGCGGATCTTCCCGCCTTCGGCGATTACGATATGAACAACCGCACTTACCGTTATTTTAAAGGGGATGTGCTTTATCCTTTCGGGTACGGGTTGAGTTATACTTCTTTTCGCTATGACCGGTTGCTGATTCCGGCATCTATCAAAAAGGGAGAGCCGGTAAATGTATCGGTGCGGCTCACCAATACCGGGTCGCGCGACGGCGAGGAGGTGGCGGAGTTATATATATCGTACCCGCTGAAAAATATCAGGGTCCCCATCCGGGCCTTAAAGGGATTTCAACGCGTCTTTCTGAAAGCGGGGCAAAGCAGGATCCTGCAATTCCGGCTTTCACCCGAAGACCTCGCGGTGCTGAACCCCAAAGGCAGGGCGATTTACCCCGGGGATAAGATCGTGATCAGCCTGGGCGGCGGGCAACCGGG
>CAYNSL010000015.1:0-40387 GCA_964399755.1 uncultured Chitinophaga sp.
GATTATTTGCAGGGTTTGAATGACCGTCAGAAAGAAGCCGTGTTGCATGTGGAAGGACCCCTGATGATCGTGGCCGGGGCGGGCAGCGGGAAGACAAAAGTGCTGACCACGCGGATCATCCACCTGATGGCAAACGGGGTGGACGCGTTTAATATACTGGCGCTGACCTTTACGAACAAGGCCGCCAAAGAGATGAAAGAAAGGGTAGAGCGGATTCTCGGGAACGGGGAAGCGCGTAATCTTTATATCGGCACCTTTCACTCCGTCTTTGCCAGGATCCTGCGTTTCGAAGCGGATAAGATCGGGTACCCCCGCCATTTTACCATTTACGATACCGATGACGCCAAAAGCGTGATCAAAACAGTGGTCAACGAACTGAACCTCGATGACAAGCACTATAAGCCCAATATCGTTTACAACCGGATCTCTGCGGCTAAGAACGCGCTGGTGGGACCGGAAGAATACCGCAACGACTGGGCCATCCAGCAGGAAGACATGCGCGCCAACCGCCCCGCCATCGCACAGATCTATGACGCGTATGCCAAAAGATGTTTCAAGAACGGCGCGATGGACTTCGACGACCTGCTCCTGAAATTTTACGAGCTGCTGAAGCAGGTGCCGGAATGCCTTTCCAAATACCAGCATAAGTTCAAATACATCCTGATCGACGAATACCAGGACACCAACCCCGCGCAATACGAGATCATCAAATTGCTGGGCGCCATGCACGAAAACGTCTGTGTGGTGGGCGATGATGCGCAGAGTATTTACAGTTTCCGCGGCGCGACGATCCAGAACATCCTGCAATTTCAGAAAGACTATGACGAAGTGAGCATCGTGAAGCTCGAACAGAATTACCGCAGCACCCAGCGCATCCTCCACGTGGCCAATGAAGTGATCCGGCACAACAAGGGCCAGATCGAAAAACTGCTGTTTACCGAAAACGCCGAAGGGGAAAAGATCAGGCTGGTGCGCACGATGACCGATAACGAAGAGGGGAAATTTGTGGCCGACAGCATCCAGGAACAAAAGCTGCGGAACCATTACAGCCATAAGGATTTCGCTATTCTCTACCGCACCAACGCGCAAAGCCGGGCTTTTGAAGAGGCCCTCCGCCGGATGGGGATACCGTATACGATCTACGGAGGCATCAGTTTTTACCAGCGCAAGGAGATCAAGGACCTGATCGCGTACCTCCGGATCATTGTGAACCCCCGCGATGAAGAAGCCCTGAAGCGGATCATCAATTACCCCGCCAGGGGGATCGGCAAAACCACGATCGACAAACTGGTGCTGGCAGCCAATGAAAAAAATATCAGCATGTGGCAGGTGATGGAACAGGCCGGCTCCATGGGTTTCAAGGCCGGGACCCGGGAGGCCCTTGATGAATTCGTAACGATGATAAAGAGTTTCGCCAGCATGCTGTTGAAACAAAATGCGTATGAAGTGGCCGTGCACGTAGGTAAACAGACCAACCTGGTAAAAGAGCTTTTCAACGATAAAAGCACAGAAGGCGTGCAGCGATACGAGAATATCCAGGAATTGCTCAATTCTATCAAGGAATGGACCGAGAGCCCGGATAATGATGACGGCGAACTGGTGGATAAAAGCCTGGCAGCCTACCTGCAGCAGATCACCCTGCTTACCGATGCCGATGAAAAAGATCCCGATGCCGATACGGTCAAACTGATGACCATACACGCGGCCAAGGGACTTGAATTCAGTTGCGTGTTTGCCGCGGGACTGGAAGAAATGCTTTTCCCCAATGCCCTTTCGATCAATACCCGCGAAGAGCTCGAAGAAGAACGCCGCCTTTTTTACGTGGCGATCACGCGCGCCAAGCAACGGCTCTGGATCACCTATGCCAACAGCAGGTACCGGTTTGGCACCCTGGTGCAAAATGAACCCAGCCGTTTTATAGAGGAGATCCCCGAACAATACCTCGACCGCAGCTATGCCGGCGGCGGTTCGAAAAACCAGGGCGGCAGCAAATGGGGTAGCGGCGGTGGCTTCAACCGGATGAAAGGATGGACCGCCAATGATGACGGCGAATCAGGAACGGCAACACAGCAACCGGGCAGGTACTATAATGAAAAGCCAGGCAAACAAAAAGAAAAAAATCAGCAACCCTCTTATCTCGCTCCGAAAACATTCGCCCCCAGGGTGGTGGAACATACTCCCAGCGCAGGCTTTACGCCCAGTGATACTTCCAACCTCCAAACCGGTCAGAAAGTGGAACACCAGAAATTCGGTTTTGGGGAAGTGATCAAAATGGAGGGGGCTGCGCATAATCCCATCGCCACGGTAAAATTTGAACACAACGGCGAAAAGAAAATCATGCTCAATTACGCGCGCCTGAGAATCATTGAATAGAAATTATTTTTAACCGGATGTTACCACAATGATCCGGAGGGCGGGATAAACAGGAATGAACACAGCGAGACTTCCCGGCGTCTTTTGCCGACCGGCTCATTATTTTTTTAAGTTTCACTAATTAACCTGCGTAAAGAAAACACATCGTTTCGATGCTTGCATCCCACCTTTTATAATCAAAATACGTTTCAGGGAACTAAAATAATCATAGAAAGCGCAAATAAAAATACGGACTGAAAATGAGGCCTTTGTGTCTTCATGTCCCCGTGACAATTTTTCAGTGAACTGAAAAAACCAATCATTTTTTCCACAGCCATTAAACCCTTTGGTATAGTGTTTGTCTGTTTATAGCTGTCGCCGCCCACCCCCGATCAGGCGACAGGGATCATGCCATCATAAAAATTTCCGCGCAGCATCACCGGAAATTTGATTTCAAGAACTGAGAACCGGACTATTTCGTAAACAGGGACATTGGTCCATACATTGTATGGATTGATTTATTCAATAAAAACAAAAACCATGAAAACACACGCAAAACCCCTTGCATTATTCCTGGCCGTATTTTCCGCCGTTGCCGTATCCGGGCAACTGGTAACGGGACTGACCGCCAACACGCAATCAGCGCTGAGCGCCACCACGCAAACCGCAGCGCTGGTCAATACGACGAATACCATTTCGGCAACAACGGCTGCCACGGCAAAGTCAGCCTTGCAGACAGGCCTTACCGCGAAAACGACCGGTCAAACAACGACATCCGTACACGCCCAGCGAAATAATTCGGGCGGGAACGCGGGCGTAAAGGCGAATCACGACGTTAAGATTGCCGCACAGACTAACGGTAATGTGCAGACGGGATCTGTTTCCGGGCAAAACAACGCGGACATTAGCATCAACAGCGACGCGGCGGTCAGAAAAACCGGTGAACTGACTTCGAATATCAGGACCAGCGCGGAAAATAATATTAACGCGACGGCGCAAACGGCAGAAACGACCAGGACCCGTTCCGAAACGGAAGTAAAAACTACGACCGGTATCGCGAAAGAAACGGCGGGTACAGTAAAACCGGCCGCCGGAACCCGTGTTTCGGCCGACACGAAAACGGAAGTAAAGACAACTGTCAATAAACAATAGCATAATCCGTAGACTTCTCCATACATCATACGGGACCGCCTGCCGGGCATAACAGTAACGGTATAGGTGAAACGCAGACGGTCCCGTTTTTTCCAAACAAAGCTTATGCGCATCCACCGGCTTGGTATGATGATGTCAGTACTGTTTCCGGTCTTCGCGGCCGCGCAGACCGACAGCGCCGGTCAGGGGTCAAAAATCACTTTCAGGCTGGGACTTTTTTACAATAGCCGGCTGAACTATTACGGGCGCACCGACAGCCTGCACAGCAGCGGTATATTCCCCGTGGCCGAGATAGGTTTTGGCAAACACTTTTACCTGAACGGGACCCCGGTGTTTACCTATAATCCGGTCAGCCGTTTCACTTATGCGGGAACGATCGTTACCGCGGGTTATCTTTTTCGCAATACGAAATGGGCGGGCCACAGCTATTTAACGAAGCCGGTATACCAATCGAACAGCCTGTTGCCGCAGTCGGTCCTGCAATGGCAGGCGGCCGCATCTTTTTCAAGGCTCGGTAGATGGATCAATATCACGGGAGGGGGCGATATAAAATACAGCAACAAGGTTGATTTCGGCATAACGGCAGGGCTTGATCACCTGTTCCGGCTTGAACCGGGAAAGAACTGGATATGGGTGATTGATCCCTCCGCGTATATCAATGCCGGCACACAGCATTTCACCAGCACCACGTATAAAAAAAGCGGGTTCTTTATATTTCCCGGAATCCAGCAGGAAGTAACGGAAAAAACAAGCCGCTTCGAGGTGCTTTCTTACGAGTTTTCAATCCCGATGGTCATCGCAAAAGGGAAATTTCAATTCATCCTGAACCCCGCATTCGTGATCCCCCAAAACCTGGTTATCATTTCCGGCCGCCCCGATCTTTCCGAGCGTGGCAAACAAAGCTTCTATTTTACGGCCGGGTTCAGGCAGGGATTCTGAACCTGCCCGGTCATGCGCCACTCCTTTTGATAAAACTTTGCTTATCTTTTACACGATTAACAAAGGCTCTCTTCCACATGACCCCGCCACCGGTCCGCTTTTTTTACTGGGTAATCTGTATACTCATCCCGGCTATCGCCCCCTTGCCTGCAGGGGCCCAGCGAGGGGTGGAAGAAAGATTATTGCGCCGCTATTCGGAAGCGACGACCGACTCGGAACGGGTAGTACGGATCGGTCCCCTGGCAGATTATTATTATGCCAATAAAGATTTTCACAAAGCCGACAGCCTGATTGAAAAGCAGATCATGCTGGCGGAGGCTTCTATGAGCCCGGGCCTGGCCCTGCGCGCTTATTTCGGGAATGCCGGTTACCGGTCCACCGGCTCCGGTACCAAAAACCGTTCACAGGAAACAAGGGAATACATTGACAGGGCCATTGAATACGCGCGGCTTCATAACCGGAATGATTACGTGTCGATGGGTTACGCCAACCTCGCCGCTTTGAACCTGACCGACGGACAGGTGGACGAAGGATCCAAAAACGCCAACCTGGCTTTTACCACGGCGCTGAATACGGACAACGATTCGGCCAAAGTGATCTGCGCGGTGCAACTGGGCAACACCTATTTGAAACGTTCGGATGTCGTCATGGCCTTTAAGACGTATACCAATGCAGGGAATATGGCATTGCAACGGGCGGATGAGTCACTATGGCCCCCGGTGCTGCACGCCATGGCCAACCTGTACAAAAGGCTGGGCAAGGATGAAGTGGCCAAGAGTTATATCTTCCGGAGCCTGGCGATCAATAACAAGAACGGTAATGTATATGCGCAGGTAAACGACAACATCTTTCTGGCGATACTGTCCAATTACAATGCGGGGAAAGAATACCTGCAGCAAGCCATGCGGCTGGCCGACTCCACCTACCAGGTACCCCTGCTGATCGAGGCGGAAAAAATCCTGTTTTCGCATATGCTGCTGAAAGAACCGCCCGCTTACATGCTGGCATACCTGGAAGCGCAGCCCGAATTAAAAAATGTTTTTACCAATACCGGCCCGGGGTATATCGACTGGATGCTCGCGGAGATCTATTTATATGGTAACCGGCCGGACAGCGCCGAATTTTATTTCAGGAAAGCCGAAGCTTCGTTTAATACGGGTTATGATATTACCACGAAAAAAAATTTCTTCAGTGAATTCGCCTATTGCCTGCAGCTGTTAAAGAATAACAGCGAAGCCATCGATTATTACCGCAAGACCCTTGACCTGGCCAGGGCGACTTCCGACCTGCCGGGCCTGGAAAATAATTCACGCCAGCTGCGGATGCTTTATGAACAGCAGGGCGATTTCAAACAGGCGTATGATTACAGCCGTCTATTTGAACATTACAAAGACAGCGTTGACCTGCTGGGCAGAGAGCGTGACCTCGCCCTGCTGGAGATCGATAACGTGCAAAAGGAACAGCAAAGACAGGCCGAACTCGCGGCCCGGGAACTGCAGCGCAAGCACAACCTGCAATACATGTTTATCACGATCGTGATCGCCACGGCCTTTGTACTGATCATCATGATCGGGATGTTCCGCGTTTCCGCCTTTACGATCCGGCTGATGGGGTTTCTGTCCCTCATTTTCTTCTTCGAATTCATCATATTATTGCTCGACACCAAAATTCATCATCTCACGCACGGCGAGCCCTGGAAGATCTGGCTGATCAAGATCGGCATCATTTCCATTTTGCTCCCCGTGCATCATTTCCTCGAACATAAACTCATACATTACCTCATGTCGCGGCACCTGCTGAAACTGCGGAGCAAACTGTCTTTTTCGTTTTTATTTAAAAAGAAAAAAAATTCCCTTCCCGGAACAGATCCTGAAGGAAGGGAAAAGAATTCAGCAAAGAATCAGCCCGGCGCTTAATCGCCGCAGGAAGCGGGCGGGGGACAAATACCGCCGATAGTAAGGTACACATCGCCGGTTCCGAAGGGCAGACCGCCAATCGGGTAATCTAACTGTACAATCCCGACGGTAGCAAGACTTAATAATAACGGGTTTCCGGCAGGGATCTTTGCTTTGGCGCCGGCGGCACCGCCAAAAGCGCTGCGCGGAACTTTAATAACCAGCATCTGGCTTCCTTTTATGTCGTTATCGGAAGCGCCGGGGTTATGCGTTCTGTAATGCGCAACGTCCTGTTGCCTGATCTTGATGAAAAATACAGATACGCTGTTAATATTATTGGCGGCGCAGGCATCCATCACCGCTTTGAGCTTATCCACCGGCAGGTTGATCTGTTCCGTGGCATTGGGATTGCCGCCGCCGCGGATATTGTTCAGGTAATTCAGTTTGCCGGCATTTGCATCGGCGCGGGATATGGTGTCTTTGCTCCAGTCTATGGCTCCCTGGGAATAAGCGGTAACGCTGATCAACAGGGCTGCAAGCGGGAAAATAAAGGCCTGAAAGCCTTTCCGGGATGGCTGTCTCATAAATTTATAGTTTGGTTGTTTAAGGTGGATGAACAATATACCATTTATTTTCCGAAATGGAAAACGTTTACAGACTTAGGCCAAAGGATACAGGCGGACAGGGAATAAAGGGTGCCATGAATTAACATTTTGCAATAGGCCCACCCATTATATTTGTTTCGCGGCGCTTGCCGGCAAACCACCACGTTCATGTTTTCCCGCCCACAGAAAAAATTACTGCGCTGGGTCCTGATCGGCGTACTGGGATTAACGGTTATCGCCTTAACGCTCTCCTATTTCCTGCAGCGGCGCAGCTACCGGCGTGCGAAATTTGCCCGCTACCCCGAGTTCGGGATCCTGATCCCCGAAGCCTATTCCATTCACGGCATCGATGTGTCAAAATACCAGCGGATGATTGCCTGGGAGGAAGTGCAGGCCATGAAAGTAAAGGAGATCAAACTGGGTTTTGTTTTCATCAAAGCCACCGAAGGGATCGGGAACACGGACCCCCAATTCGGGCGCAACTGGAAACGGTCAAAGGAAGCGGGGCTTTACCGGGGGGCCTATCATTTTTTTATCGCCTCAAAAGACGGGAAAATGCAGGCTGAGAATTTTATTAATACGGTGGAGCTCGAACCCGGCGATCTTCCCCCGGTGCTGGACATCGAACAACTGAACGGCACCAGCGCCGCGGAACTGCGGAAGGAAGCCAAAGAATGGCTGGAAGTTACCGAGGCCTATTACCATGTAAAGCCGATCATCTATACCAACGTGGATTTCTATAACCGTAACCTGGGCCGGGAATTTGACGGTTATCCCCTATGGGTAGCGCATTACTACCAGCCCGAACAACCCCGGATCGGGAGGGGTTGGGTTTTCTGGCAGCACAGCGACGAAGGACGGGTAAATGGCATCCTTTCGAAAGTGGATTTTAATGTTTTTAACGGCGATTCGCTGGCATTCCGCTCCCTGCTGATCCCTTAAAATCCGGCCGCGCTTCCCTGCGGAATAACCTAACTTGTAGTATATAACCTGGCGGCATGGAGGAAAGAGGCTGGGATCCCAACATAAAAAAATATTTCCGCAGGATCATCAGCACGGTGAGCTGGAGCCTGTTGTGGCTGCTTTCATGCGCCACCGCGGGAATTTATTTTGAACTGGGGTACCGGAACGGCAAACCTGTTTTATATACGGTGATTTTTTATGCCGCGATGCTGATCAGCGGGTTGCTGCTGGCCCGCTACCTCTACCGCACCTGGAAAGACGGGGGCAGTTAATCCTTAGCTGCTATGATCGGCAACAATTACCCAGCGCCGGTTCATTTTCCGGAACAGCAAATTGAAATGCCCGCCGATATCGCCGATGCTGCGTTTCAGGAACCAGCGGCCCACCACGTAATAATATTTGCCCGACAAACGCCGGATCGTGATAAGCGTGAAAGTCAGTTTCCCCATAGCCGTGGTATCCGGGTATCCCTTTTTGTAATTGTTCAAAGTATTGGTCCAGCCATAGGTAACGCCGCTTTTCCCGATAAACATGAGGGAATCGTTTTTCCAGTAGCCTTCCATAAAGGCATCGATACGGCCGTTGTTCCAGTTTTGCGACTGGCGGTTCAATAATTCCCGGATAGCCTTTTCGTTTCTGGATTGTGCGGCAACTACCGCTCCCCATAACAGGAAGATCCCGGCGAGTATTTTTCTCATTCGCTAATTTTTTTCCAAGTTAATTGAAAAAGGGAGGACAACGGTCAGTGATTGCAATCATCGCTGTGGGCATGATTGTGTACCCGGCAGAAACGGTAATTAAAAAAGTGCGCGGAAATGATTAAGATAACGGCAGGTACCAGCAACCATGTTTCATAGCTGATAAAAAACTGTTTTAACACCAGGAATACAAATCCGCTGAAAAAAAGGGAAAGCGGGAGTACGCTGTGGTGGTGGCGCCTGAACCCATGGTAAAGTGAGTAGGATCCGATTCCCAGGGCCAGCAGGATCATACCGACCTCGAAAAAGGTATTATGGATGATATTGACGCCAAAAAGAGGCAGGCTGCTCAGGAACAGGGGCAGCAGGGCGCAATGGATGGCACAGGCCAGCGAGGCCCCGATACCCAATGCATCCCAATTTATTCTTGCTTTCATGCGGGAAGCAAAGGTATAAAAAAGCAACATCGTTGCAAAATAAAGATGGACCCGGTGCGTTAACTTTGCGTGTCAACAAGCATTTATGTCAAAAAAGGGTTGGTTATATACGGGATTCTTTGCGGTGCTGGTGCTGGTCTTTTATTTCGTGCTCACCCGCCTCATTCCCGGGTTTACCGATAAGAAAGTGGCGCCGGTTAGTTACCTCCGTCCCTTTTCATTTACCGATCAGGACGGAAAGATGGTAACTGAAAAAGACGTTTCGGGAAAAGTGTTTGTCGCCGAGTATTTTTTCACCACCTGCAAGGGCATCTGCCCGCGGATGAACAACAACATGCGGAAAGTGTACGAGGCCATGCAGGGAGAAAAGGACTTCCTGATTCTTTCTCATACCTGCGATCCCGAGACCGATTCGGTGGCTACGCTGAAGAAATATGCCGATTCGATGAAAGTGGACACCCGGCGCTGGATATTTCTTACCGGCCGAAAAGACAGTCTTTATAATATGGCCCGCGTATGCTATACCATCGACGATCCCGCCAATAACCTGAAAAGCCTGGACGACGATTTCCTGCATACGCAGTTCTGGGCGCTGGTAGACAGGAACGGGGATGTCAGGAAAATCTATGACGGGCTTAAGCCAAGTGAAGTGAATGCGCTGATCAAAGAGGCCCGGAAATTGCTGAAAAAATAGCAGGATCATTTTATTTTCTAAATCGCCTTAGGATGGAACTGAAAAAACAATTGAATACGGGTCTCCAAAGCCGTATCGCCGCCCTGCTGAAACGCAATAACCTGAGCGTTACCAGTAGCCGGACAAAAATTTTACAATTATTCCTCGAACAGACCGGCGCCATGGCCCATGGCGATATTGAAAAAAAAGCGGGAGAGCGGTTTGACCGGGTTACGGTATACCGCACGCTGCAGACATTTGTAGACAAGGGCATCATTCACACCATTCCCACGGCCGACAATTCAATCCGCTATGCGCTCTGCAAGGATGATTGTTCGGAAGGGCATCACCATGACCATCATGTGCATTTTATCTGCCGCCAATGCCATCATACTTTTTGCCTCGATGATGTGGTAACCCCCGATATAAAACTTCCCCGCGGCTATCTGGCCGAACAGGTGGATGTGGTGGTGGAAGGCATTTGCCGGAACTGCAAAACCCAGGTCGCCTGAACAGGAACAGGAAGTTAAAACATTTCCCCCCGGGTCCAGGAGGTCAGAAAAACAAAGCCCCGGTGTAGAAACATCGGGACTTTTTGGTTAAGGCTCTGATTAGTAGCTATGTTGATGTGCGGTTATCGCACGCTGATTCATGATTCAAAAATAGGGGGTGCCCATCATATTTCCGAATTTATTGCATACCACTTTCGTGGTATTTTTTATTAAAGATTATCTAATTCTTTCTTAACAAACGCCATTAACTGGCTGATCGCGGCAGGGGAAAAATCGAAAGACAGCCCGGCTGTATTGAAAAGCTCGGGCAGGGTGCGGGTTCCGCCCAGTTCAAGGGCACGGGTATAATGCCCGATCGCCATGGCGGGATCCTCCTTGTATTGCTGCCAGAGCCCGATAGCCCCCAGCTGGGCAATACCGTATTCGATATAATAGAAGGGCACTTCAAATAAATGCAGTTGCCGGTGCCAGCTAAAGCGCCGGTATTCGTCCAGTCCGCCGAAATCGATAACGGGGGAGGAGAATTCATCCAGGATGGCGACCCATTGGCGGGACCGCTCTTCCGCGCTATGTTCCGGGTGTTCATATACCCAGTGCTGAAACTTGTCGATCGTGGCAATCCAGGGAAAGATCGTAATGACTCTTTCGAGTTGCTGTTCTTTGGCGCGTTTCAGTTCATCGGCGTGTTCAAAGAACACATCCCATTCCGACATGCTGAACAATTCCATCGCCATACTGGCCACTTCCGCAATTTCAGTGGGATATTCCTTGAAACCGGTCAGTTCGAGCCCGTGCGACAGGAAAGAATGAATGGCGTGCCCGCCTTCATGAACCATGGTCGTTACATCATCCAGGGTGCCGGCGGCATTCATGAAAATAAAGGGAGCGCCGCTTTCCGCCAGCGGGCAGTTATAACCGCCCGGGGCTTTTCCCTTCCGGCTTTCCAGGTCGAGGTGCCCCAGCGCTTTCATTTTTTTCAGGCAGTCGCCGAAAAAAGGACTTAAGCGGTTAAAGCAGGCGATGGTCTTTTCGGTCAGTTCATCACCCGATTTAAATGGACGAAGGGGCGTTATACCGGCGGGTTCCGCTTCCACATCCCAGGGACGAAGCGAATCCAACCCGAGTTTTTTCTTTTTTGTTTCGTAAAGCTGGTTCACCAGCGGCATCACATGGAGTTTTACCGCTTCATGAAAACGAAAACAGTCTTCTTTGGTATAATCGAAACGGCCCAGTTCGGCAAAACGGTAATCACGGAAATTTTCAAAACCGGCATTTACCGCCACTTCCTGTCTTTTGCGGAGCAGGGTGCCGAACAGTTCATTTAGTTCGTTTTTATCCTTCAGCCTTCTTTCGCTGATCTTCCGGTACACTTCTTCGCGCAGCGAACGGTCGGGATCTTCCAGGAATTTGGCCGCCTGCTGGAGCGTGAATTCCTGCCCTTTTACCTCCACCGTCATTTTACCGGAAATGACGCCGAATTGCTGCTGCAGTACGTTCAGTTCGGCCTGCAGGGGGATATTCGCTTCGCGGAAGAGATCAATGTTCTTTTTAACGGTTCGCAGGTAAGTAAAATATTTCGCCGGATCAAGTTCCTTTGTAAACGGACAGGCGATCAGTTTCCGGTTTAACCGGTCCGAATAGGGCTGCACTTTGGGCTGGATCTCCATCATAAAATAAGTAAAGGAATCCTCCAGCGTTTTGTTTTCCGTATCGCAGGTCATTTTGATCTGCCGCCAGCAGGCGTCTTCACTGATCACCGCTTCCAGTTCGCTGGCATCCTTTAACCATTGTTCCAGGTCGGCCACCGAACCAATCAACCTGTTTTCGAGGTGCTGTAAATAAGGTTCAAGGCTTTGCCAGTCGGTAATGCTGAACCCGGCGGGCAAAAAATGACGGGGGAGTTTCTGTATATCGGCGCTGTATGGCATGCGGCATTGATTTGAAAAAAGGGGATGAATTCTTGGTTGCCTTCCGGCGTAAAAAATAAAGGTTCCCGGAATTTTTTAACCGGCTTTCTTTTTCCCGCCGGCTTTTTTAGCAGTGGGTTTTTCTTCGGCGGGTTCCGCTTTTGCCGGTTCTTCCGCCGGCGCCGGCTCTTCGGCAGGCTCTTCGCTGAGTTTGATCTCGATATTATTTTTTTTGAGGATGGAAAACCATTTGACCATTTTCTTCATATCGCTGGCATAGACCCGCTCGAAGTCCATATCTGGGTATACTTTTTCGAAATATTTCTTTACGGCCGCTGCGTCTTTTTCGTCGGGCAGGCTGCCACCCGCCTTGTCCATGGCCTGAAAAAGCCCGGCCAGGTTGATATTGTCGCGGACGGTATAGATCTCAATGCTTTCGAGATGGGAAAAATTATGAACCCGGCTTGAAACGAAACGGGTGGATTTATCGTCCAGCGAACGGACAATCGCCCCGTCGGTCTTGCTGTTGATCAGTTCGAATAACCCGGGCAGCCCGGTAACGGCGACCAATTTGCTGTATTCCATAAAGTAAAATTAGCGTTTAGGGCTTGCAAGATAGTCGAGTTCGGGCAAATGATGGGCTAAAAAAGGGTCCCCGGGGCGAATGTTTTAGGCCGGGGTTCCGTCTTATTAAACAGTCACTTACCCGCTTTCTGATAAAATATTAAAAAACAAACATGAAAAAGATCACGTTTTTGTTACTCGCCTTTCTCGCGACCGGCGTTTTCGTGAACGCCCAGGGCGGTTTTCAGCGCCGTACCCCCGAAGAAAGAACCGCAGCCATTCACGCCAAACTCGACAGCGCCTTTAAACTTGAGGCTGCCGTATTTACCAAACTTGACACAGCCCTGGTTACATTATACCGGGCCCAGGACAAGAAAAGGGAAGAAATGATGGCCGGCGGCATGCCCGACCGCGAAACCTTTATGGCTGAAATGAAAAAGTTTTCCGATGCCCAGGATGAGATCATGAAAGCGGTGCTGACCGCCGATCAATTCACGATCTGGAAAGAAAAAATCCAGCCCTCGATGCGCCCGCAACGTCCCGGTGGCGGTGGCGGACCCGGTGGTGGTGGCTCCGGTGGCGGCAACTGATCATTTATTTAGTTGGCTATACTGACGAACATACCGTCTTTCCCGGTCCCCGTTTTGCGGGGCTCCGGGAAGGCGGTTTTTTTATGGCTGCCCGGTCATAAAAGTTGACAGGCGGAGCCCGTTTTAACCACTCATTTCTGTCTTCAAGAGCATAAACCAACTATTATGAAGAAATTAATTCTCCTTGTCAGCATTTCGCTCTTCATGCTGAAAAGTTTTGCGCAAAAACCCTGCAGCCAGCCCGAATACCGCCAGTTCGATTTCTGGCTGGGCGAATGGGAAGCTTTTGCCGTGAATGGCAAAAAAGCGGGCGAGAGCCGGATCAGCCTGCTGCTGGACAGTTGCTCCATCCTCGAGGAATGGACCAGTGAAAGCGTGGTGAAAGGATTGCGCTTTGCCGGTAAAAGCTTCAACATGTATAATGCGGCTAAAAAAAGATGGCAGCAGTACTGGATCGACAATACCGGCACATCAACTGAATATTTCAACGGGCGCTATGAACCCGGAAAAATGATCATGGAAACGGAGAATACCCGCATCAATGACAGCACCTGGCTGATACAGAAAATGACTTTTTATAACCTCGGCCCTGATAAAGTTCGCCAGCACGGTGAGAACAGCAATGATGGCGGAAAATCATGGAAAACCAGTTTTGACCTCGAATACCGCCGTAAAAAATAATTTCGCATGGGTTTCATCACCGGGTAAAACGACCGCCGAAGCCCTGTTTTCTTCCGGAATCATTTTAAATGACCATTTACCGTGATGGACGGCAGTACTTTCTGTTCATATTGTATGAACTTTAAACAAAGTGCTGCTTATGAACCGGAAAAAATTTATCCTGTCCGGCGCTGCGGGCGCAGCCGGAATGATTTCTTTACCTCTTTTATTACAAGCGCAAAATAATAAGCCCCCTGTTTCGCCTGTCGATCCCCTGCCGGCGGAAAAAGTAAAAGAATTTGTAGTGGCGGGTCACAGTAACCTGGATAAGGTGAAATCGATGCTGGGGGAATTCCCTACCTTATTATATGCCACCTGGGACTGGGGCGGCGGCGATTTCGAGACCGCCCTCGAAGGGGCCGGTCACGTGGGCAACAAACCCATCGCCGATTACCTGATCGGGCTGGGCGCCCGCACCAATCTTTTTGTGCTGACCATGCTGGGGAAAACCCAAATTGTAAAATCGTACCTTGACGTGTTCCCTTCCTATCTAGCCGCCCGCGGCCCGCATGGATTTACCTTATTGCACCATGCCCAAAAAGGAGGGGAAGAAGCCCGGGAACTACTCGACTACCTGCAGGCAAAGGGATTAAAAGAAACACAAATAAAATTTTAAAAAAATGTATATGAAATCAACGCTGTTTATGGCCGCATTATTATTCACCGGTCAGGCCGCTATTGCCCAACTGGACATGCCCCCCAGCGGGGGAAATCCGCGGGCCACCCTTTCGGAAGAAGTGGGAATCACCAGCATTACCATTAAATACTCCCGCCCCGATGTGAATAAACGGGAAGGAAAGATATGGGGAGACGGAAACGTGGTGACATATGGATTCAGCACGAGCAGCTTCATTACAAATAAAAATACATCGCCCTGGCGGGCCGGGGCTAATGAAAACACTACGATCACATTTGAACACGATGTGAAAGTGGAGGGAAAGAATATCAAAGCCGGAACCTATGGCCTCTTCATGGCCATATGGCCCGACAGTGTGACGATTATTTTTTCAAACCAGTCGGATGCATGGGGAAGTTTTTATTACGAAGAAAAAAATGACGCCCTGCGGGTAACCGTAAGGCCGGTTACGCTCGACAAAAGCGTGGAGTGGCTGAAATATGAATTCATAGAACATAAGGAAAAGAGCTGCACCATCGCCCTGTTATGGGAAAAACTGATGATACCGTTCAGGATCGACGTGGATGTGGACAATATCGTGCTGGCGCGCCTTCGGGAACAGGTAACCAGCCAGAAAGGATTCAATCAGCTCAATATGATGACCGCGGCCAATTATTGTCTTGGAAAAAATATTAACCTCGAAGAAGCGCTGTCCTGGAGCCAGCGCGCCGCCGGTCTTAAATCCTTCCCCACCCTGAATACCCTGGGAACGGCCTATACCAAACTGAACCGTTTGAAAGAAGCCGATTCCGTGATGACGGAAGCGCTGAACTTCGCCAACGCCAACCAGTACATGGGCTATGGCCGTTCGCTGATCACGCAAAAAAGGACCGACAGGGCGATGGAGATCTTCCAGGCTAATCAGCAAAAGAACGGGGATGTGTACGCGGTAAACGCGGGACTGATGTCGGGTTATTCGGCGAAGGGGGATTTCATAAAAGCGCTGGACTACGCCAATAAGGCGCTCGCGCAGGCGCCGAATGAAACGACAAAAACAACGATCATTGGCTATATTGCGAAACTGAAAGAAGGGAAAGATATTAATTAATAAAATAAAACCTCAAGTATGACAAGCGCGATCAGCTGGTTCGAGATCGGAACAACGGATCTGGACCGCGCCACTAAATTTTATGAAACAATTTTCGGAATTTCGCTCACGGCCATGGACCTCCCGAATATCCGCATGCGGATGTTCCCGATCGACGACCCGATGAAAGGGATCGGCGGGGCGCTCGTGCATAGCGGAGGATTCCATAAGCCCTCGGCTACCGACGGCCCCCTGATTTACCTGAACGGGAATCCCGACGTGCAGCGGGTGCTGGATAAAGTGGAGGCCGCCGGGGGAAAGATCATGGTCCCGAAAACGGAAATAAGCCCCGAATACGGGTATATGGCCGTTATCATTGATACCGAGGGAAACCGGATCGGCCTGCACTCGGTACCGGAAAAATATTTAGTATGAAGAAAAGCAGTTTCTGTGTAGTATTGATCGCCGCCGGTATTTTATTCGCCGGGATGCGAAAACCTGATGAAAACAAGATGGACGTTTTCAAGTGGCTGATCGGTACCTGGTCCACGAACACCGGGGAAGGACGCATCCTTGAAACCTGGCGCCCGATGAACGACAGCACGCTGGAAGGGGAAAGCACCCTTTTTAAAAAAACGACCGAAACCGTGCAGCTCGAAAAAATGCAACTGGCCTACCGCGACCGCGATTATTATTATATACCCGTTGTCAGCGGGCAGAACAATGAACAACCGGTTCGTTTCCGCGTAGCCCGGTTTGATAAAAAAAGTTTTACCGCCGAGAACAAAGAACATGATTTCCCGAAACGGATCAGCTATTCCCTTATTAAAAAAGATTCATTGCTGGCCCGTATCGACGACGGCCTGACGGTACCGGTGAAAAAATCCGATTATTATTATTCTAGGGTAAAAAAATGAAGTTCAGTCTTGAAAATGCCATCGGGATACTGGAGCGCAGCCCGGGGGTACTCCGGGCCCTGCTGGAGAACCAGGATGAAGTATGGATCATGAACAATGAAGGTCCCGGAACATTTTCCCCTTACGATATAGTGGGTCACCTGGTACATGGTGAAAAGACAGACTGGGTGCCAAGGGCCAAAATCATTCTTGCACACGGCCGCTCCATGCCATTTACGCCATACGACCGGTTTGCGCAAATCGAAGAAAGTAAGGGTAAGACGCTTTCGCAATTGCTGAATGAATTTGCCATACTCCGGAATGAAAACCTGGCATGGCTCAAGGCGCAGGGACTGAATGAGTCAGACCTCGATAAAACAGGGACGCACCCCGCCCTTGGCGAAGTGACCCTGCGCAACCTGCTGGCCACCTGGGTGGTGCACGACCTCACGCACCTGGCACAGGCGGGGAGGGTGATGGCCAAACAATACAAAGAAGAAATAGGTCCCTGGACCGAATATTTCAGGATCCTCTCATTTTAAAATCTAATGGTATGCAATCCAAAGCAAAAACGGTAGAAGAATACCTCGAAGAAGTGCCCGCAGAGCGGCAGGCCGCATTCAAAAAACTCCGGTCGGTCATAAAGAAAAACCTGCCTAAAGGATTTACGGAAGTCATGGGTTACGGCATGATCGGCTATGTGGTCCCTCATTCCAAATACCCGAAGGGCTATCATTGCAACCCGGAGTTGCCGCTCCCTTTCATGAACCTGGCTTCACAGAAAAATTTTATCGCGGTGTACCATATGGGGCTTTACGGAAATCCCGGTCTGATGAAATGGTTTACCGCCGCTTATGCGAAAGCAACTTCAAAAAAGCCGGATATGGGGAAATCCTGTCTTCGTTTTAAAAAACCGGAAGATATTCCCTATGACCTGATCGGGGAGCTGGCATCCAAAGTAACGCCCGATGAATGGATCAACTGGTATGAAAAAGCCTTTACACGATGAAACCCTTTTATACATGAAAAAATATATACTGGCCGCCCTTTTCTGCTGCTGGGGCATTTCCTGTTTTTCACAGGATACGACGAAAGCAAAAAAAGAATACCTCGGCGTGTTAACCCTCACCGAAAAGTACAGGGAAGAAAAGAACTGGACACCGGCCGACCAGGCCATTGTCGGCGAACATTTCCAGCGGCTGATCCGCTCCAAAAACGAAGGCATCGTGGTGCTGGCCGGCCGCACCGATTACGAATTGAACAATCCGGATATGATGGGGCTGGTTATATTTTATGCAAAAGACGAAGCCGCCGCCCGGCAATTCATGGAGGATGACCCGGCCGTTAAGAACAAGATCATGCAGGCCAAAGTGCATCCCTACGGGATCGCGGTCAAAAAATGTGACTAAAGGGTAAATAAAAAAGCCGCCCGGACTTTTTGATCCCGGCGGCCATAAAAACCTGTCTGTTATTTTTTCCGGGTGAATTTTATTTCCATCATCTTCATTTCATTTCCGTCGGGTCCCGGGCCGAACATTTCCATTTGTTGCGTATTGTCGTCCACCACTTTGAACGTTTCCCTGAAATCGCAGTTCTTTCCCAGTGCCGGGTTATAGCTGTTTCCTTTCAGGGTAATGGATTTTGAAGCGGCGTCCCAGGGACCTTCCATCAACATGATCCCGCTGCCCATATTGTCGATCCAGGTGCTGACAAACATTTTTTTCGCGTTGTCAAATGCCAGGGTGCCATGTCCTTCGAATGGCATGCCCATCATCGTGCCGGTGTGCACGCTTTCCTGGTACATGCCGTTCAACACGGTTTTATTTACCGTGGTACCGGTACTGGTTTGCGGGGGAGCTCCGGGTTTTTCATAAGAACTGATTTCGGCATCCCAGGTGCCATCCCAGGAAACCATCATCTTATGCATCTCACCCGGGGTCATGTACTCCTGCCAGTTTTTCATCATCGTTGCCGAATCAGGCATCGTGAAATTGGCAGTTTGTGTGGTGTCGGATGGTTTTTCAGTTTTTCCCTCCTCCTTTTTTTTCTCATTGTTGCAGGCGGCGATTAATAAAACACCCGTCAGCAACGCCAATAGTTTTTGTTTCATAAAAGCAGTTTTAGTCATAAAAGCTACGAATTTGCCCGTTCAAACGGAAATGGAAGCGAGGTCTTTCGGAAAATTTTGATGGATGGCGATATCAGGACTGTTTCATTTTGATTTTCAGTACGGTGGCGATGCTCAGGGCTCTTTCTTTGGCCATAAAGGCTTTTTCTCCTTCAAAAAGTTCGTCTACGGTTTCATTAAAATACCGGAGCCAGGTTGTAAAATGATGTTCCTGCAGCGGTGATTTGCGGTGCAGGTCCATATGCGGCTGCATCGCGTTTTTGCGGTAAGTGTCCGACTGGAACAGGATGGCCTCCCAGAAATCAACCAGCAGCGGAAGGTGATGCCCGAGATCGATCTGCGCGATATCTGTAAATAAATAACTGATGGAAGGGTCTGCCAGTAATTTATCGTAAAAACGGGTGACCAGGTTCAAAAGATCTTCCCGGTTCGCGATATCTTTTTTCATATGCGGATCTAAAGAAGGGTCAATGTGCTTCCAGCCAGTTTTTTCCTTCACCGCATTCGGCGATGACGGGCACTTTATGCGGCAGGGGCAGGGCCGCCTGCATGCATTCGATCACAAGAGGTTTCAGTTCCTTTACTTCGGATTTCAACGCGTCAAATACCAGTTCGTCGTGCACCTGCAGGATCATCCGGCTTTGCATTTTTTCTTTTTTCATGGCCGCGTGCACTTTTTGCATCGCCAGTTTGATCATATCCGCCGCGGTGCCCTGTATGGGCGAATTGATGGCGTTGCGTTCCGCGAACCCGCGCACGGTGAAATTGGCCGAATTGATATCGCGCAGCCAGCGTTTCCTTCCCATCAGCGTTTGCACATACCCGTTCTCGCGGGCGAAATTGATGGTGTCGTCCATGTATTGCTGTATGCCCGGGAATTCTTTTTTATAATTGTCGATGATCTGTTTGGCTTCCGTTCTGCTGATCCCGAGATTATCGGCCAGCCCGAAGGCTCCCTGCCCGTAGATGATCCCGAAGTTGACGCTCTTGGCCTTGTACCGCATTTCCCTGGTCACTTCCTTTTCCGCTACGCTATAGACCCGCGCGGCGGTGGCGGTATGAATATCGGTTCCCTCGCGGAAAGCCTTGCACATATTCTTGTCGCCGCTGATGGCGGCCACGATACGCAGCTCGATCTGCGAATAGTCGGCGGACAACAACAGGTGTTTGCTGTCGCGGGGAATAAAGGCCTTCCGGATCTCCTTGCCCCGGTCGGTCCTTACCGGAATATTCTGCAGGTTGGGATTATTGCTGGCCAGCCGGCCGGTTACCGCTACGGCCTGCCCGTATGTGGTGTGCACCCGGCCTGTTTTCTTATTGATCAGCAGGGGAAGGGCGTCCACATAGGTCGATTTCAGCTTGGTCAGTTCGCGGAAGGCGAGGATATCGTCTACGATTGGGTTGCCTTTTGCCGCCAGTTTGAGTAACACATCTTCCCCCGTCTGGTATTGACCTGTTTTTGTTTTTTTAGCGGAAGGATCGAGTTTTAATTTGTCGAACAACACTTCGCCCAGTTGTTTCGGTGAAGCGAGGTTGAACCGCACGCCCGCCTGTTTGTATACGCTTTCCTCGGCTTTTTTGGCTTCCTTTTCCAGTTGTTTGGAATAGTCATTCAGGAAATCGACATCCACTTTGATCCCTTCAAATTCCATATCAACCAGCACCTTCACGAGCGGGTTCTCTACCGTCTCAAAAACTTTCTCCACTTCTTTCTTTTTCAGCAGCGGGAACAGGACTTTTTTCAGTTGGAGGGTGATGTCGGCATCTTCACCGGCGTATTCTTTAATTTTTTCAATCTCTACATCACGCATGGTGCCCTGGCCCTTCCCTTTCTTGCCGATCAGTTCTTCAATATGCACCGGTTCGTAACCGAGAAATCTTTCGCTGAGGAAATCCATGCCGTGTTTGCCATCGGGTTCGATCACGTAATGCGCGAGCATGGTATCAAAAAGCTGGCCGGCGGGTTCGATCCCGTACCATTTCAGCACCAGCAGGTCGTATTTTGTATTCTGGCCGATCCAGGTTTTCTTTTTATCGGCGAAGAGCGGTTCGAAATGGGCAAGAATGGCTTTTGTCTTTTTGGGGTCGGCGGGACAGGGAACATAATACGCTTCCCCCGTTTTTACGGAAAAACTTAATCCCACCAGTTCCGCATCATTGGCGTCGATACCGGTGGTTTCGGTATCAAAACAGATCTCCGCGTGTTTTTTTAATTCGGCAACCAGTTTTTTGATCGCCGCCTCGTCTTCCACCGCTTCATACCGGTGCGGGGTATTGTGGATATTTTTATCGACACGCAGCCCTTCTTCGGTTTCATCCGCCTCCTCCGTTTCTTTTTTTTCCGCAACGGGTTCGATAATATTTCCGAAAAGATCTGTCTGTACGCCCTGCGGGATCTCTTTTTCCACCACGGACCGCGCGGGAGCGGCCGCGGAAAACTCATCTCCCAGCAGGCGTTTGCCAAGGGTCCTGAATTCCAGTTCGGCGAATACCTGTTTCAGTTTTTCCTTGTCCCATTCTTTCAGCTTGAAATCCTCTTCGTGAAATTCAACCGGGGCGTTGGTCATGATCGTCGCCAGTTTTTTACTGAGGATGGCCATGTCTTTTCCTTTCCGCACTTTTTCACCCATCGCGCCCGGGATCTTGTCGGCATTGGCCAGTGTTTTTTCAAGGGAACCGTATTCCGCCAGGAATTTGGCGGCGGTTTTCTCACCCACGCCCGGTATGCCGGGGATATTGTCAACCGAGTCGCCCATCATGCCCAGCATATCCACCACCTGTCCTACGTTTTTAATATTCCACCGCGCGCATACTTCTTCCGGTCCCAGTATCTCCACATCATTTCCCTGGTAGGCGGGTTTGTAGATCTTGACCTTTTTGGAAACCAGTTGCCCGTAATCCTTATCAGGCGTTACCATATACACTTCATAACCCGCTTTCTCCGCCTGTTTACTGAGCGTACCGATCACGTCATCGGCTTCAAAACCGTCAACGGCAATGATGGGAATATTGAAGCCCTCGATGATTTTCATGATATCCGGAACCGCGGCGCTGATATCCTCGGGTGTTTCCTGCCGGTTGGCTTTGTAGTCGGCAAAATCGGTATGGCGTTCGGTGGGGGCGGCGGTATCAAAACATACCGCCATATGCGAAGGTTTTTGTTTATTGATCAGTTCCACCAGGGTATTGGTGAAACCAAACTGCGCGTTGGTGTTTTTCCCTTTGGAAGTGATCCGCGGACTGCGGATCAAAGCGTAGTAAGCCCGGAACACGAGGGCGAAGGCGTCGAGCAGGAAGACTTTTTTTTCCATGCCCCGAAGATAAGATTTCGTCCCTGACCCGCTATAAGCAGGAAAGTCCCGGCGTACTCCGGCCTTTGGCCGTACACCGGGACGCGGTTATATTAACGCTGCAATGATCAGTTGATCGAAAGTTTCAGCGCGGCGGTGCTACCCTGCTCCGTTTTGGTTTCGGTAGCCGCGTTGCTGGCCGGTGCGCCGGTTTCTTTTTTCGGCAGGTACTGTTCCGGGTTGTCTACCAGTACGGTGCCCCCGAATGCCGGTGTATTATTCTGCTGAACGGTCTGGTCCATATTATTAACCACGGCCGGACGCTTGTCCTTATGGATAAAATTGAGGTACAAAGCGAAGAACAGCAGGTTAAATGCAAAAAAGTTGGCGATTTTACGGACACGTCTTTTCATAACATTGGATTTTCTGGTTTTGCAAATAGGATTAGTCTGGTTTCGGTAAACAAAATAGAAAGGGATGCCGGCAGCTGCAAGTAAGAATGGGTGTTAGTTGATCAATTCGGGCACTATTACGCGCGGGGGGTTCGTAAATCTACGAATGGGGGGTAGTTAAATTAGTCAAATCGGTCATATAAGTCATATGGGATCAGCGTGTAAAAGGCAGTTGGGTATTCGTCCTTATATATAATATATCGCAATCAGGAAGCAGGGTGTTACCGCTTCATTTCTTCCAGTTTTTTCTGCAGGTCGAACATTTCATCCCGCAGGCGGGCCGCTTCCATGAAGTCGAGGTCGCGCGCCGCTTTTTCCATTTGCTTTTTAACGGATGCGATGGCTTTCTCCAGTTGCGGAATGGTCTTATACTCCACTTGTTCTTCCGCCACCAGGGTTACGGGGTCCTGGTCAGGAGCGAGGGCATAGGGATCATCGGGGTTGTATCCCTTGATGTCAAGCACGGATGTCTGCGCGAATACATCTTTGGTGGTTTTGGAAATCGTACGGGGCGTAATGCCGTGTTCGATATTCCAGGCGATCTGTTTTTCCCTGCGCCGGATGGTCTCGTCGATGGTTTTCTGCATGCTTTCGGTCATCTTATCGGCATAAAAAATAACCAGGCCATCCACGTTACGCGCCGCGCGTCCCGCGGTTTGGGTCAGCGATTTTTCATTGCGGAGGAATCCTTCTTTATCGGCATCGAGTATCGCCACCAGGGAAACTTCAGGCAGGTCCAGTCCCTCGCGCAATAAATTGACGCCAACCAGCACGTCAATTTTGCCCAGCCGCAGTTCCCGCAGGATCTCCACGCGCTCCAGGGTATCCACTTCGCTATGGATGTATTTTGATTTGATATTGATGCGGTGCAGGTATTTGTCCATTTCCTCCGCCATTCTTTTGGTCAGGGTGGTTACCAGTACGCGGTCGCCCTTCGTTACGCGCTTGTCAATTTCTTCCAGCAGGTCATCGATCTGGTTAACGGAGGGACGGATTTCGATGGGCGGATCCAGCAGGCCGGTGGGACGCACCACCTGTTCCACCACCACGCCGCCGCATTTTTCCAGTTCATAATGATCCGGGGTGGCCGATACGAAGATGACCTGGTTGGTCAGCGATTCGAATTCATGAAAATTCAGCGGGCGGTTATCAAGGGCCGAGGGCAGGCGGAAACCATAATCCACCAGGATGAGTTTCCGGCTCCTGTCGCCGCCGTACATGCCGCTGATCTGCGGGATGGTCTGGTGGCTTTCATCGATGACCGTGATATAATCTTTGGGAAAATAATCCAGCAAACAGAAGGGGCGGGTGCCGGGTTTTCTCCGGTCGAAGAACCGGGAATAATTTTCAATGCCGTTGCAATAGCCAAGCTCACGGATCATTTCGATATCGTAGTTCACGCGTTCGGTGAGCCGCTGCGCCTCGATGTATTTATGCTGTTGCTTGAAATATTCGGCCTGGGCCGCCACTTCATCCTGTATCTCGTAGATCACCTGCTGCAAAATATCTTTCGGGGCCACGTATAAATTGGCGGGAAAGATCGCCGCGTTTTCCATCAGCCCGATCCGTTTGCCCGTTACCACGTCCATGCTTTCGATTTCCTCGATCTCGTCACCGAAAAAAGTGATACGGTAGCCGTAATCAACATAAGGCAGGTTGATATCAACGGTATCGCCTTTAACGCGGAAGGTTCCGCGGTTGAATTCAAGCGTCGTGCGGTTGTATAATGAATTGACGAGCGCGTGCAGGAAGGCCTGCCGGGAAATCGTTTGCCCTTTGCTGATCCGGATGATCCCGTTCTCGTAATCGGTGGGATTGCCCATACCGTAGATACAGCTTACCGAAGCGACGACGATAATGTCCCGTCGCCCGCTTAATAAACTGGAAGTGGCTCTCAATCTCAGTTTATCGAGTTCATCGTTTATGCTCAGGTCTTTTTCGATATATACATCGCTCACCGGCATATAGGCTTCGGGCTGGTAATAATCGTAATAGGAAACGAAATATTCCACCGCGTTCTCGGGAAAGAACTGCCTGAACTCACCGTAGAGCTGGGCCACAAGGGTTTTGTTATGCGTGATCACCAGGACAGGTCGCTGCACATTCTGGATCACGTTGGCAATGGTAAAGGTCTTGCCGCTCCCGGTCACGCCAAGCAGGGTCTGGTATTGTTCCCCGTCAAGGATACCTTCCGTCAGTTGCCGGATGGCCTGGGGCTGGTCGCCTGCCGGGGGATAGGGCGTATGGAGTTTAAATGCCATATAGCCCCGCAATTTACCGAATGCGGGTATATGAGATCCCGGTCAAAAAACTATATTTAAGAAAAAACATGAAACGGTTTGCCGTGATGAAGGTGGACAAGGGCGAGGAGATCGCCACCATGCTGGTCAGCGGGCATATTCCCGGAACGGGCCGGTATAAATTCCTCTCTAAAAAGAAAAGGAACGGAACCTACGAGTGGGCGCATTTCACCGAAAGGGACAACGGCAACAAGGATAACCTGTACCGGGGCGAGGTGAAAAACGGGGAAAAGCTGAAAGGGGTGATTGATATCATGAACCGGAACCTGAAGAAGATCTTCGGCGATAAGGCGGAAATGGTGGAGGGCCTGCCAGAATTCCGTTCGCTGACCGGGCAACAATTCGACGACACGGTTAATTAATGAGCGACTTATTTGTGCGGATAAAATAAGCCGGGAAGGCGGAATGAAAACGCTAACCGCCTTCCCGGCAACTATATTTTACTGAACAGCAGGTATGATCAAAATTCAGCCGTAACCTTTACTTTCGGTTCTTTCGACACTTTGCCGGATTCAACCGGTACGCCGGAGATATTATAATCGGCGAGTTTCACGCTGAAATCAGCCGCTATTTTGATCCTGCCCCCGGCCACGGTGATGGTGCCTTCTATTTTTTCTTTTTTTGTAACATCACGGATCTTCATATCCCCTTCCACCTTTACTTTATACACGCCGTCTTTACCCAGATTTATTTTGCTGATTTTTTCAATTTTACCGGTAAAGGAAATAACCGGGTAGGTATTTGATTTCATCCAGTTGTCGCCGTTGAAGTGCTCCAGCATTCTGGGATTGGAGAATGAGAAATTTTTCACGGCGGCTTCAAAGGCCACTTCACCCGTTTGGGTATTGAGGGAGCCGATCACGGTTTTGTTTTCCGCTTTGGGCAAATTGTCTTTCGGGGTGGTGGCGTCAAAACTAACGGTAGCGGATGTTGTTGTTTTCTTCTGGGCAAACACAAAGCCGGTTGAGAGTACCATGGCCATCAGGATAAATGTTCTTTTCATTTTATATTTATTTATTATTTAAGGTTGAGCGTTTAAAACTGATCGACGTCGTACCAAGGATTTCGCTGTGGATGCTCCCGCTGCAGGAGCCTTTGGCAGAAACCGGATCCCCCGCTTTGATGTCTTTTACCCCGGCATACTTTTCTTTATCGAAGGAAAAGACGATATAGGAACCGGTGGAGTCGGCAAACTGTATGGTAATGGTGGAATCAGCCGATTGTTCCACTTTCGAAGCGGTGCCATTCACCACGATTATCTTTTCACGGTATTTATGGTTCGCGGCCGAATCATTGGCGGCAAATTCCCGGAGCAGGTTCTCCGCGGTTACGGTATAATCCGCTTTCAGGTCGCCGGTGTCGGAATAAGTCTGGTTCCATACCGTTTTCTGGATGATCATGAATCCCAGGAAGGCAAGAACCGGGCCCGCGATGACCCAACCCGCTTTTTTTAACGTTCCGGCAGGGCTGCTGGCGGTGCAGATAAACAGGAGGGAAAAGAAAGCGGATAAATAAAGCGGCATTTTCAGCATGCTGAAAACATGGCTGCCCACGCCGAGATCGGTTAGGGTTTTGGTAAAAAGATAAAATACGGTGACCAGTGAAAGGTTGAGGGCGCCCGCGATAAAGGCGGGCCAGCCGTTCCGTTTATTTTGCAGGGATAAGAAGATGGCCGCAAGAGCCAGCGCCGGTATCAGCCAGAAAATATAAAAAGTAAAATCCAGCTGCGGGAAGGGATTGGACAGTCCGAACCGGCTGCCGGAGATCGCAAAGAATTTTCCGGCCGGTAAATAATAACCGCTGATCACCGCATCTTTCCAGGCCGTCCAGGGGAGGAAAAAGCTGATGACCAGCCCGAACCCGGAAAGGATATGGGCCCATTTGGCCGGCGTCATGTTTTTTTGCGAAGGATTCATGCTATTCAATCGGCTTTCCAATATAATGGGTTGCAGCCGCGGGAACAAATATACGATGTTTAAACATTGATTTGATGAATCTCCCCCCAAATAAATGTGAAAACCGCCCCTTTCGGAGGCGGTTTACTGACTAACCCATCTTCAAACTTATGATAAGCAGGCGATTAACTGGCCTGCATTTCTTTTATTTTTTCCCGGATCTTGGCTTCCACTTCTGCGGCCAGTTCGGGATTGTCGACCAGTAATTGTTTGACCGCGTCGCGGCCCTGGCCCAGTTTATCGTTATTGTAACTGTACCAGCTCCCGCTTTTCTGCAGGATACCCAGTTCGGTACCCATGTCAATGATCTCGCCGGTCTTGGAAATGCCTTCCCCGAAAATGATATCGAATTCCGCGGCGCGGAAGGGGGGCGCCACTTTGTTCTTGACGACTTTCACTTTTACATGGTTGCCGATCGCTTCTTCCCCGTCCTTGATCTGGGTCTGGCGGCGGATATCGAGACGTACGGATGCATAAAATTTCAGGGCGTTACCACCCGTGGTTGTTTCGGGGTTACCGAACATCACGCCGATCTTTTCACGGAGCTGGTTGATGAAAATGCAGATGGTATTTGTCTTGGCGATCGTGGCCGTGAGTTTGCGCAGCGCCTGGCTCATCAGCCTGGCGTGCAGCCCCATTTTGCTATCACCCATTTCCCCTTCGAGTTCGCTCTTGGGTACCAGCGCCGCCACCGAGTCAATCACCACCACATCCAGCGCGCCGGAAAGGATCAGGCGGTCGGCGATCTCGAGGGCCTGTTCGCCGTAATCGGGTTGTGATATTAAAAGATTGTCCACATCCACGCCCAGTTTTTTGGCATAAGAACTGTCAAACGCGTGCTCGGCGTCGATAAAGGCGCACATCCCGCCTTTCTTCTGCGCTTCCGCGATCACATGGGTGGCGATGGTGGTTTTACCGGAAGATTCGGGACCATAGATCTCGACGACCCTTCCGCGGGGCAGGCCCCCGATCCCGAGGGCGACATCCAGCCCGATGGAGCCGGTTGAAATGACTTCCTGGACGGCGTCGGCCTTATCTCCCATCAACATCACGCTCCCCTTGCCGTAATCCTTCTCAATCTTATCCATTGTAAGCTTGAGGGCTTTCAGTTTTTCGCTGTTGTTGTTTGACATATCGGTGGTTTTATCAGTTTTTGCCATGGGTCAAAGTTAGGATTTGGGGGACTGGCCCCCGTTAAAAATCAAAGCTAATATATTTAGCATTTAAAAACTAATATTTTGCGGATTTTTTTTTCGACGTTCGGTTAAGGGGTCTTTTTTACAGGTTCCCAGGCGGCCCAAACTACCCAAATAGCGGTATTGCCAGGCAGGAATAATAGTGATAACTTTTCTTTTTTTACTGAAATGATCTCCAAGCGGCTTTTTATCGTTTTAATTGTCCTAATGTTCCGGGTTGAAATAACGATTTCACAGCAACCCAACCTGGTCGTGCCCGTAGGTCATACTTCCAATATTAATACTACCGTTTACAGTCCCGATGGAAAACTGGTACTCAGTTATGGGAGTGATCCCCAGTTTTATTTGTGGGATCCCCGGGCAGGAAAACTGGTTCATGTTTTCAGTGAAAATAATTCAGGCAGAATAATTTTCGCGCGGTTCAGCCCCGATGGACGCTTTGTTATTTCCCAGTCAACCGACACCAAAAATGGCAATACCGTTATCTGGAATATCCTGGATGGAAAAATCGTTTACCGTTCTGCAGGCTATTATGATTTTACCTGGAGGGATAATTATTTTTTTCCCGCCGGTACGGACACGGTGGTCCTTTTGCGTAATGCCTATGATACAACCCGGGCCGAGACCGGAAACCTGGTTACGGGATCAACGGTATCTTTCGAAGGATTTTCTTCTCATTCCTACGGGCAGTTTGTGGGACAGCAACTATGGATCTTCCAAAGTAACGAAGTCAGCAAACGGGATATAACCGGGAAGCAGATACTGGAGCAGGTAAGAATAAAGGGGTTGAAAGAAACGCTCAAAGAAGGAGAGAGCCGGAACGGGTATTTCAGTGAATCCGGAAAATACCTGTTGGTGGAAGAAGGGAATTTGACCAGGATCTTTGAAATGGCTACGGGCGATAGCCTGCTGGGATTCCTTCCCGAAGTAGCGGCTTATTCCGTGTATAACCTTTACCCCATGTATGGAATGAGTAAAGATGAGAAGACGGTGACCTGGGTCGCGCGGGATTCCTTTCCCGGTAACCGGAAAGAAATTTGTGTCTATAACCTGGAATCCAGGCAGCGGTTTTCTTTTAAAATTCAATTACACCGCACCGGAAAGTTTTATGCCTACCAGAATATACCGCAAACTGACGGCCGCAGCCTTTTTACGGTTACCGATACCGTGCTCAAAAAGAATGGCAAACCTGCTATCCAAAAAGTCTTCACACAACGCAATCTCCTTACCCGCAAGAAAGATTGGGAATGGGTGACCGATACGCTAATTACCGGGTTTTCCTTCTCGGAAAAATTCCTGGTTTGCCGGATGGAATTCAAAAGCGGGGATGAGGAAGAATTGACAAAGGATGCCGTTGCCATTTTCAACAGGGAAAAGGGACAGCGGCTGGGCTCCTTTCTGAATTTTGCGTGCTTTGAACCATTTTCCCCGGGAGGGGATCAACTGATATTGATCGACAACAAGAAACAGCAGCCGGGTTATTCCTTATTCGCCCTTCAGCTTGATCCCCTGCAACGATTCCCCGCCATGAAAGGGCATATTTACCGGCCGGAAACGCTCGCTTTTCCCGACAGCGAGCATGTATTTACCGGAGACAGGCTGATCGATATCCGGACCGGTAAGGAAAACATCTTTCCAGGATCCTATTGGTTATCCAACGAAACAGGCACATTTGCCCTATATGAGAAAGAAGAGGGGAGTTCGGAATTGATAGACGTGCTGCGCGGCGCCCGGATCGGACTTATTCCCGGCCAGGGTGAGGAAATGGATAATGTCAGCTACCTTGTCACGAGCGGGGAAAAAGGGAACGGGCAGTTATTTACCGCACTTTGGGATTACCGCAGCGGTGAAAAAATAAAGGAATGGGACGGGGAATTCAGCGATGCGATTTATGATAAAGCCCGGGACACCCTGAAATACCTGGTTATCCTGTCAAAGGACAGCACCCCCACCCTGTTTGATATTTTGCGGAAACGCCAGGAAACGCTGAACGGAAAATTCAAAGAGGTAACCCCCAATAAAAAATTTATTATAACGACCCGCGACACCCTTTTCAGGGCATATGCCGTGGAGGGAGGACAGGTCTTCGCCAGTGGCAGTGAGAAGGATGTCATGGCAAAGGTTAACAAAAACGTGTTATTTGTCTCTTCATACCGGGAAAGGAAAATGCATACGCATATGGAAAATAACCCGGATATCGGCCGCGTATTTTATTCCGGAGGCGGCGGGTTTTATATTAAAGAGTCCGAACATGACTCAATTATTATACGATCGGTTATTGGAAATCGGGAAGTGCTGCGGATTCCATGGCCGCATTTAAATGAGGAAGACAGGATTTTCCGCGCTGATTACTTTTTGACTGCATCAGACGACCATCAGCTTTTTTTTGTCAGCAGATCAGACGATTACCTGCTTAACCCGGACACTTCTTTTGTTATCGACCTGGCAAACAATACAAGGCTTCCTCTATTTCTCGGAAACCAGCATAGAATAATTGATGGCTGGTTTTCTGCCGATAACCGCTTTCTCTTCCTTCTGTCCAGCCCGTCCACTGTGAATGACCTGTACCGGATCAGCTTCAGCGCCTGGGACCTGCGTTCCGGTACGCAGCTTGCCGTTTTCGAGGGATTCAATTCCGCAGATCCTCTGTATAGCCTGAATCCCGACGCTCACTTGCTGGCAGGGTATTCACGGGGAAAGATCCGGATATATGATCTTGACGAGAAACAATTACTGTTTGAATACCTGGCTATTGATAATGGTGGAAATCTTGTGATGGACACAAAAGGCCGTTATGACGGAAGTCCTGAAACCAGGAAACTGCTATATTTCACTTGCGATAATGAGGTTATCGAACTGGATCAGGTCAAGGACCAGCTCTGGGTGCCGCGGCTGGCGGAGCGGATCCTGAAAAAAGACAGTATCAATGCCAAATCGATAAGCGATCTGAACATCTGCGGGCTTACACCCGAAGTGGACAACCGGAGCGGCGCGACCGGCGATTATTTTTTCCGGATCACACCCCGCCGCGGTGGCCTGGGAGAAACGCTGGTATTTGTAAACGGGATTGAAGTCATGCGGATCCATCCTGCTGAATTACTAAGAAACGGGGATTTTTATGAGTTGCGATTGCGCAAAGAGGATCTCCAACCCTATTTTGTTTCGGGGTATGAAAACCCGGTAACCATCAAAGCATTTACCGCCGACAATACCATTTCCTCCCGCGGGGCCGTGGTAACGGTTGACCAGTCATCGGTAAAAGGCGCGCCGCCCAATCTCTACGCGGTTATGGTGGGCGTCAGCGATTACAAGGGCTCCGAACTCGACCTGAATTATGCGGCCAAGGACGCCACGGATCTGTCCCGCACGCTGGCGGTCAGCGCCGGGAAACTGCTGAACATTGACGGGAAGGAACACGTGTTTATGTATAACCTGACCACTTCAACGGGACATTACCTCATGCCCGAAAAGAACGGGGTCAAAAAAGTAATGGAAGAGATCGGGAAGAAAGCCACGGCCAACGATATCCTGCTGTTTTTTTTCGCGGGGCACGGCGTCATGACCGGTGAAGCCGAAAAAAAGCAATTCTATTTTTTAACAGCCGATGCCTCCAGCCTGGCGGTTACAGAAGCCATCCGCGAGGTAGGCATCAGCACCAGTGAACTGATCGACTGGATGAAACCCCAACGGATACGGGCGCAAAAACGCATTTTGATTTTTGACGCCTGTAACAGCGGCCAGGCGATCAATGATATTGCGGGCGTTAATATGATGGTCCGCAATGACGACCGGGCGCAGCAGATAAAGGCCGTTGACAAGCTCAATGAAAAATCGGGACTCTTTATTTTATCGGCTTCGGCCAGCACCCAAAGCGCCTACGAAATGGGGCGCTATTCCCAGGGGCTGCTCACTTATTCATTGCTGAAAGCGGTGAAGCAGCAGCCCGAAGTGCTGGAAGACGGAAAATACCTGAACCTGAGCCGCTGGTTCAATGAAGCGGGAAAAACGGTGAGCGAATTGTCACGGGAGAACGGCGCGCGCCAGGAACCGCAGATCGCTACGAACACCAATTTCAATATCGGCGTCGTTGACGGGGAAGTGATGGCGAAGATCGTGCTGCCGGAGGAAAAACCCCTTTTCTCGGCCAGCAGTTTTCAAAACAGCGATGTGAAGATCGAAGATGATAACCTCGAACTGAGCCGGCTGGTCAATCTCCGGCTCAGCGATATCGCTTCCCGCGGTACGGATAATAAGATTATTTATGTAACGGCCACCAATTCACCCGACGCCTATTCCCTCAGCGGCCGTTATGATGTAAAGGGGAACAATATTATCGTCAGGGTTAACGTGAAACAGAACCGTGAGATCAAATTTCATTTTGAACAAAGCGGCACCCGCGATAAACTGGAAACGCTGGCGGCAGCCATCGCGGAGAAAGCGGCGGGCCTGGCGGCCGGCAAGGCGGGAACAGGGAAATAAATTATTCCGGAGTGGCATGAAAAAAACATTTCTTTTTTTATGGCTCATCGTGTCGATTCGGTTGATGGCACAGGAACCCAAACTGATCCTGCCTATCAGCGATGGAGAGTCGTATCTCGGCCAATTCAGCCCGGATGGCAAAAAAATACTGACCTATTCGGTGTTCGGTCCCTCGAGGATCTGGGACGGCGAATCAGGAAAACTGCTTGTAGATTCAATGGGGCAAACGTACAGGTTATCCTACGCCTGTTTCAGCCCCGAAAGCAAACGGGTACTCACCTGTTATTTCGGGGACACAGCCAGGATTTGGGAACTTTCAACCGGGAAACAATGGGGGAAAACAATTCAAAATATTTCCGGAAAAGGGTTGGTGCAATTCAGCCGGGACGGCAACTATGTGATCTATTTAAATCCCGGCTTTAACCTTACCGGCGAAAGGGGAGAGGATGACAGCCTGTATCGAATATGGGATGCCGGTTCGGGGAAGCAATTACTTGAAATGCAATGGAAAACTCACAAAGTTGCATTCACCCTTTTTGGGCCGGAAGGCAGGCCGCTTTCGTCTGCCAATGAGCTTTCCGGGTATTTAAAAAATAACCCGGACGACCTGCTGCATGCTTCGATCAGTCCCGATGCAAAAAAAATACTGACTGTTTCCCGGAAAGGAGAGCTGAAATTGTGGAACAGTTTTTCTGGCCGTCTTCAAACTACGATACGGGGTTATTTCCGAACGGATGCTTCGGAACAATTCAGTCCTGACGGGAGTAAGATAATTACGATTGATGTACTGAATAAAGCGAGGGTCTATGATGTCTTATCCGGACGCTTCATAGCCGAATGGAACGAGATCCCCGTTGATTCCACGATGGGACTATTCAGCCTGGATGGAAAAAGATATATGCTGATCACGAACGGGGGATCCGTGAGAATCCGGAATACAACCAATGGCCAGCTCCTGGATACTTTTAATAAGATCCCTTCCGATTATGCATTCGCCCAATTTTTTACGGGGAAGGGTCGGCCACGATCCTTGTCCGTTGCTGAAGACAACCTGCACCTGGTACGCGAGATATTAATCCGGAATGAAGGAGAGATCATCCCTGCCGTACAGCAGTTTATGGGGGTCTTTTTTAAAATGATGTTTTCCGTTGACGGCAGGAAAATAGTAACCCTTGTTAAAGAAGAAGACGCCGTCATTGCTTCCGCCATGGTAAGGGATGCGGCCACAGGCAAAATGCTCTTTGCCCTCAAAGGGCATACTGCATTGATCAACGAATGTGTATTTAATGCCGATGGATCAAAGGTCCTTATCATAACATGGGATTCTGTTTCCCAGGTCAGGGAAGTAGCGACGGGGCAACTGTTGATTGACCTGCGTCACTTTACATTCAGGCGGAATCCTTTCAGTAAAGACGGAAACGAACTTCTTGTTATCGATAATGAAAATGCCATCGTGAGGCTGGATGCAACTACCGGAAGAATCATAAGCCGCCTGAAAAAAACAGGTCTTGTTTTCAATGACGCGGAATTGAGCGAAGACGGTACCCGGATTTTTTCATTGACGGACAGCGGCCATATAATAATATGGGATGCTATGAACGGAAACCTGGTGTCCGAAATAAAGGAAAACACCGTTTTGAAGTCTTTTATCAGGTTTAGCCCCGGGGGAGATAAATTAGCCATTCCCGATAAAGATTCTGTTACAATAGTGGATGTAAATTCCGGGAAAATTTTAATGCGTTGCCCGGGAAAATTCTGGCCGATCATGTTCAGTCCCGACGGGAAAAAAATCCTGACAGGCATCTCAAAAAAAGATACCCGGTTATGGGAAATAGCAACCGGAAAGGTGTTGCTGACCATTCCTCCGCAGGACACAACGATAAAAAGCGCCCAGTTTAGCCCCCGCGGGGATAAAATTCTAACCGTGACAAGAAATGAAAAAGTCAGAATCTGGGATGCAGCAAACGGGAAACTGCTAGCCGACCTCTCTGATAGTTCAGGCTGGCCGGTTGCCGCCCGGTTCACAAATGACGGTAAAAAGATTATCACCATGTACCGGGGCGACACACTCCGGGTATGGGACGCCAATTCGGGTAAACGGATCGCCGGTTTAAAAAAGGTAGCCGGGAATTTTTATGATACCCGGGCCTCATTCAGCCCTGATGAAAAAACGATCACTACCTATTGGGGAGATAATGTATTCAGAACCTGGGAAACCAAGACCGGGGAATTGCTTTATAGTTTTTGGTGCGTGGACAGCGCCGATCACCTGGTGGTGGATCCCAATAACCGTTACGACGGAACCGAAGCCGCCCGAAAGCTGCTCTATTTCGTTTGCGGGGATGAAATAGTGGAACTCGAACAGGTCAAGGACCAGCTTTGGGTGCCGGGACTGGCCGAAAGACTGGTAAAGGGAGAAACAATCAATGCCAAAACGCTGAGCCAGCTCAATATCTGCGGGCTGACCCCCGAAGTGGAAAATGCAGTGACTAAGCCGGGAGAATATTTTTTCAGGATAAAACCCCGGCGGGGCGGACTGGGCGAATCGGTATTATATATAAATGGTATCGAAGTGAGGAGGTATAAACCGGCGGAGCTGAAAAAAAACGGCGGCAACTATGAACTCCTGGTTAAAGAAGCTGACCTCGCGGGTTTCTTTATTGCCGGGAAGGAAAACCCGGTAACGGTCAGGGCCTATACGGCGGATAATTCCATTTCTTCGAGAGGAGGTCATGTGATCGCGGATCAGACGAAGCTATCCGTCACGGCTCCCAGTCTCTATGCCGTTATGGTGGGGGTGAGCGATTATAAGGGCAGCGAACTCGACCTGAAATACGCCGCCAAGGATGCCACGGATATTTCGGGGGCCCTTTCCGGCGCCGCCAAAAAACTGCTGAATACCGACGGGAAGGAACATGTCTTTATGTATAACCTCACGACCGCGAACGAACGTTACCAGTTGCCCGAAAAGAATGCTATTAAAAAAATACTGGAAGAGATCGGGAAAAAAGCGGCGGCCAACGATATCCTGCTGGTCTTTTTCGCGGGGCATGGGGTCATGGCCGGCGACGCGGAAAAAAAGCAGTTCTATTTTTTAACGGCCGATGCTTCCAGTCTCGCCGTTACGGAGGCCGTGCGGGATGTGGGGATCAGCACCAGCGAACTGATCGACTGGATCAAACCGCAACAGATCAAAGCGCAGAAGCGGATCCTGATCTTCGATGCCTGCAACAGCGGCCAGGCGATCAATGATTTTGTAAAAGTGGGCAAGGAGGGACAGGGCTATCTCGCCGCCCGGAATGATGACAGGGCGCAGCAGATAAAAGCGATCGACAAGCTGAATGAAAAATCGGGACTCTTCATTTTGTCCGCCTCGGCCAGCAACCAGAGCGCCTATGAAATGGGAAGGTATTCCCAGGGTTTGCTCACCTATTCACTCTTAAAAGCCATCAAGCAGCAACCGGATATACTGGAAGACGGTAAATACCTGAATGTAAGCCGCTGGTTCAACGAGGCGGGAAAAACAGTAAGTGATATATCCAAAGAAAGCGGGGCGCGGCAGGAGCCGCAGATCGTGACCAACACCAATTTTAATATAGGTATTGTTGATGCGGAAGTGATGGCGAAGATCGTTTTACCGGAGGAGAAACCGCTGTTTGCCGCGAGCATATTCTTTAACAGCGACGAAGCGATCGCCGATGATGATCTCGAGTTCAGTAAACTGGTCAATATGCAGTTGAGCGATATCGCTTCCCGCGGCGCGGAAAGTAAGATCGTATATGTTACCGCCACCAATGCGCCTGACGCTTATTCCCTGACGGGCCGTTATGAAGTAAAGGGGAATGCGATTACGGTCAGGGTTAATGTGAAGCAGAATAAAGAAATTAAATTCAGGTTTGAACAAAGCGGCACGAAAGATAAAATAAATGAACTGGCGGCGTCGATCGCGGCAAAAGGAGCGGAGTCGGTCAAATAAAAAGGAGATACAGAATGAAAAAAGTTGTTGGATTGATTTTTTTATTACCCGCCGGCTGGCTGCAGGCCCAGCAGCCTGAACTCGTGTTGCCTGTTGGCCATACGGCGACTGTAAATACCGCGGAATTCAGCCCGGATAATAAATACGTGGTCACCGGCGGGGCAGACAAAACCGTCAATATCTGGGAAACCTTCAGCGGGAAAAAGATACGCACGCTATCCGGCAGTCCCAGTGATATCCGCTATGCCTTTTTCAGCCCGGATGGAAAGTTTATCGCCGCCGGCACGGATTCTTCGGTGAGCATCTGGTCGGTTCCGTCTTATGAACGGATGAGTGAATTCAACCTTGTACGCCGCGCTTATTTTTCGTTAGACGGTAAAAGGTTGTTCCTCCTCGGCTCCAACGGGACACTCACCCAATACAGCCTGCCTTCGCTGAAAAAAGAATTTGCGTATGAGGACCATATTGTTTTTTCCTGGGATACGGGATTAAAGATCACAAAAACGGCTATCAGTCCCGACGGGCAATGGCTGTTCACAGCGGCGGATTCCAATGCTATTTTGCGAAAAACGGAAACAGGCGATATTGTCGCCCGGGTACCCTTTATTCATACACAGGCCTGCTTTTTTGTTCCCGACGGATCCGCGGTCGTGGCGGTTACTTCGGGCGGGCTGCAGAAACTGGATATCAAAAACGGGTTTACTGTTTCCACGCTCGATTCAAATCTCAGTACATTTTCCGGGATCAGCCGGAACAACCGGTTCCTGTTACTGGGGGGAAAAGACTTTATGGAACAAAACGGAAGCCTGTGGGACCTGTCCCTTCAAAAACGGGTATTCCGTTCCGATACGGTCCGTTCGGTACAGGATACCATGGCAGTGCTGAACGACAGCCTGGAAGTTACAGGATGGAAAACAGGAACAGCAGCCTATGGATTCCCCGGCCGGCTGATTAATTATTCAAACTGTGTTATTTCTCCGGAGGGTACGTACCTGCGTTCCGGGATTTTCCTGTGGAATAACAAAAACAATATGCTTTCCTATGAAATCCGGGAGAATATCCTCAGCCGCGCCGATTTCAGCCGGGATGAGCGTTACCTGCTGACGGAACAGGAGGGCGGGGTCGTTTGTTTATGGGACATTGAAGCAAAAAAAATCGTGCAGCGGTATGAATCTCATGCCGACCGGATAGATATCGCAGAAATTAGCCCCGACGGAACCCGCCTCCTGCTTGGCACCGGCGGAAAATCCATCCAACTGCTGGACCTGGAAAATGGGGTTCTCCTGCAACGGTATTCTCATAAGGGGAAAGTGGCCAATGCCTTTTTCAGCCGCGACGGGAAACAGGTGCTGACCAATTCCTTTGACTCGACGGCCCGGACCTGGGATGTAAACACCGGCTCATTGGTAAAAACGTTCCGGGGTAAAAATCCTGAAGCAAATCCTGTTTATTACAATGCATCAGGCCAGTTGACCCAAACCCGGCTTGTGATGGACACGATCCCCGAATATGATCCGGTGGATCCGGCAAAAATTGCCCGGTTCCGGTACTTCCCCAGTATTCTTTATGATGAAGTGCGCCTGCAAAAGATCATTGGCAGAACAAGCCGTTCCGGTCATTATTCGTTTGAAGTAACGCCCGCGGGGTTTTATACAATAAAGGATTCGCGGACGGGGAAAACACTGCGCCTGCCCGGGGTTTCCGGCTATGATGTTTATGAACCATTCGTGGCTTTTTCCCCGGATGATAAAACGATGGTCATCGGCGGGGAAAGATGGCGCGATACGCTGCGTGTCTGGGATATCGTTTCTTCCCGCTGGCTTGACTTTGTGGTGCTGGACATGAACCCCGGCCGGTACGGGAATAAAACCCTCCGGTCATTAAAGTTCAGCGCGGATAATCAATACCTGCTGGCAGCGGATAATAATTCGGAAGTTTATGTTTTGTCCGGCCATACTTTCAAAACCCTGTTCAAATTGCAGGGGGATCATTTCAGCATATCCGATGATTCGAAAAGAATGGCGATCGTCAACCAGGGTATTTGCAGCATTTATGACATGGGGAAAAGGCAACTGCTGTACAATTTTATTTCCGTGGACAGCGCCAATTACCTGGTGCTGGATCGTGAACAGAGATTTGATGGTACGGAAAAAGCCCGCAACCTGTTGTACTATGTCTGCGGGAATGAGGTGTTCGACCTGGCGCAGTTAAAGGACCAGTTATGGGTGCCCGGGTTGGTGGAACGCATCTTCCAGGGAGACAGTATCCGGAACAAAACACTGCGTGAACTGCAGATTTGCGGCATTGCCCCCCGGGTGGAATACTACGGGGAATTTATCAAGGATGGCGAAGACAATTATTGGTTCAATATCTACCCCGGCCGTGGCGGACTCGGGGAAACCGTTCTGTATGTCAACGGGATCGAAGTAGCGCGGTATACAGTCCGTGACATGGCTAAGTATGATTTTAATGATTATTATTTATTGAGAGTTTCAAAGTATGGCATCGAGGGATATTTTGACCCCAACAAGGAAAACCCCGTTACGGTTAAGGCCTATACGGCGGATAATACCATTTCATCCCGTGGCGCGATCACTGCCGTGCAAAGCGAGTATACGCTGGGTCCGCAACCCCGGCTCTTTGCCGTGATGGTGGGCGTGAGCGATTACAAGGGAACCGAGCTGGACCTGAAATACGCGGCCAAGGATGCCCGGGATCTTTCAAAAGCCGTCGAAGCGGCGGCTAAAAAATTATTAAACCACCAGGGCAGCGATAATGTTTTGATGTATGATCTCAGCACTTCCGCCGGGCATTATGCCCTGCCGGAGAAAAAAAGTATTCAAAGTGTTTTTGAATCGATCGGGAGATCGGCCCGGGCCAACGACATCCTGCTTATATTTTTTGCCGGGCACGGCGTGATGGCGGGCAATGATGATCAAAAGCAATTCTATTTCCTGACGGCCGACGCATCCACCTTCAGTTCTGTTGACGCGGTAAAAGACGCGGGGATCAGCATGTCCGAACTCACGGAATGGATCAAGCCGCAGCGCATCCGGGCGCAGAAAAGGATCCTGATCTTCGATGCCTGCAACAGCGGGCAGGCGATCCGGGATTTTATCAAATTGGGTAAGGAGGACCAGGGTTATATGGCCGCCCGGAATGACGATAAAGCGCAGCAGGTAAAAGCGATCGACAAGCTCAATGAAAAATCGGGTCTCTTCATTTTATCCGCCTCGGCCAGCAACCAGAGCGCCTATGAAATGGGAAGGTATTCCCAGGGTTTGCTCACCTATTCACTGTTAAAAGCCATCAAGCAGCAACCTGATATACTGGAAGACGGCAAATACCTGAATGTAAGCCGCTGGTTCAATGAGGCGGGAAAAACTGCCAGCGAAATTTCCAAAGAAAGCGGGGCCAGGCAGGAGCCGCAGATCGTGAGTAATACCAATTTCAATATCGGTATCGTGGACGAAGAAGTGATGGCGAAGATCGTTTTGCCGGAGGAGAAACCGCTGTTTGCGGCGAGCAATTTCCAGAATAGCGATGAAAGTATCGCGGACGACGATCTGGAGATCAGCAAACTGATCAACCTGCAATTGAGCGATATCGCTTCCCGCGGCGCGGAAAGTAAAATCGTGTATGTCACCGCCACCAATGCCCCCGATGCCTGGTCGCTGAGCGGGCGTTATGAAGTGAAGGGAAATATGGTAACGGTAAAGGCCAACCTCAAACAAAACAGGGAGATCAGGCAAAGATTTGAAATAAGCGGTACGAAAGATAAACTGAAGGAGCTGGCGGCGAAGGTGGCGGAGCGGGCGGCGGGATTGGCGAAATGAAGAATTATTTGCATGAAGAAATTATTACTGATAGCGCTGATTGTCTCCATGGATCAACCCGCGGCGCAACCCCCCAAACTCATTCCCCCGGTCGGCCATACCCAGCCGGTACGGGCCGTGGACTTCAGTCCCGACGGGAAACGGGTTGTAAGCGCGGCTGAAGATAATA
>CAYNSL010000016.1:0-10584 GCA_964399755.1 uncultured Chitinophaga sp.
GTCAGCCAGCGGGATGAATCTTTTTCGGTGAAAGGCCCGCTGATATATTGCTCAATGACGGGGGCCTGTTGTTTCAGTTTGTTCTCCTCCAGGTACACGCGGATACTTTCATAAGCATCCCTTACATGATCATAGGCTCCTGAATAATTTACATAAACCGCCCTGGTGGCCGGGATATCCACCATGCTGATGATCGGGTTGCTGATCGCGGCACCGCTACCGGCGGGAACAGCGGCGGCCATATCGGTTTGCCGGTTTTTTTCATCCCATGAGAAATACAGGCCGCAGGCGGTGCCGGCGCTCAGCTGCGCTTTTTGGGCTTCGTCGTAAAGGATCGGCAGGTGCTGCCGGAAAAAAGCGGGGATATCGCTCCATTGAATGGTTTGACGGATGGCCGCAAAACGGGTAGCCGGAAAATTCATCGTGTAGACTTCGTAGGTTTTACCAACAGGGATCCCCGCTTCTGCCTCCAGTATTTTTTTCAGGTTGGCGAGACCGCTTTCAAAATCTTTTCCCATTTCCTTATCGAGGCTGTAAAAGAGATTGAAAATATTCCAGGGCCGCGGCGTGGCGATCTCGAAATGCCAGGTAACGGTGGTCATGCCGTTGCCGGATTTGAGCGAGAAATCGGAACGGGCTTTTCTTTTCGAAGGACGTATGAACCGGATCTGGTATTCCACTTTTTCTTCCGGCTCCAGGGCGCTGATCTCAATTTCCCCCTCACCTGAAATTTGCGGGTCGCCCTTCCAGGCGCTGGCGGCGCCGACCGTACCATCCGTTCCGGTCAGCGTATATGTTGCGGAAGAGTCGGACCTTCCCCATACCGACCAGTCGGTGAAATTTTTCAGTTTTGATAACTGCGCATATACGACACCGGCCGGGGCATTGATGGTAATGCTGCGTTCAACCCGCTGGCGCGTGGGCATCAGCAATGAAAGCAGCAGGGTGGCCACCACCGCGAAGAAAAGGAAAGCCAGGAAGGGTTTGATAAGTTTCATGCCCGGAACGATGCCTTCTTTAAAAGGGTTTCTTTTGCTGCACCTCGTTCGGATCGGGTTTCAGCATCACCCGGATATAACGGCCGAGGTTAAGATATTTTTTAGCGGCGTCCCGGATCATTTTGGAACTGAGCTGATCGATTTGCTTTTGCCTCTTTTGCACCGAGCCCGGGTTGTTACCGTAATAATAAACATCGAACAGGCTGTTCAGCCAGAAAATATTCTGGTTCTGGTCTACTTCCAGTTTTCTCTTTTGCTGCTCCTTGATTTTTTCCAGGTCTTCGGCGCTCACGCCGTTGCTGATGACTTTCTTCAGCTCTTCCAGCGCGGCAAGGGTAAGGGTATCGACATTTTCCGGCGCGCAGGGAAAAGAGATGACAAATGAAGAATTGGTATAAGGGATCTTGAACATGTCGCCGTAGGCGCTGATGCCGTACACGCTCCCTTTTTCCTCGCGCAGTTGTTCCACCAGTTTGATCGACATCAGTTCGCCCAGGCTGCGGAGCGCATAAGCGTCGGCGGGATTATAGGGAGCGGGAGAAGTGAATATCAGCCGGACGATGCTTTTCGGATCCGCGCCCTTGCTGATCACCGTATCCACTTTACCGGCAGGGGGACGAATGCCCAGGTCCCTGAAATTTTCATGCTGACCGGTCGAGGGCAGGCTCCCGATATATTTTTCGAGCAGGGGCCTGATCGTTTCTTCGTTGAAGGATCCTATAAACATAAATGTAAAATCGGCGGCATTGGCAAACCGTTCTTTATAGATCGCGATGCTGCGGTCGAGGTTGATCTTGTCAAAGTCGCCGGGCGTGGGGAAACGGTCGGCCCGCGGGTGATTTTGGGTCATGAGTTTCTGGAACTCGGCCTCGAAATAATTCTGGGGATCAGACAAATAGTTGGTGAACCGCTGCTTGGCCCTTGTCTTGTAAGATTCAAACGCGTCGGGGTCTTTCCGCGGCGACGTAAAATACAGGTGCACGAGCTGCAGGAGCGTTTCCATTTCTTTGGGGATCGTGGAACCGTTCAGTCCTTCGCTGTAAGCGCCGATGCTGGGGGAGACGCCGGTGCTTTTTCCTTTCAGCATATTGGACAGTTCGATGGCGGTAAAATTTCCGACCCCGCTCAGCGTTACGATGGGCGATGCGTAAGCAGCCGAAAAATAATCGGCATCCTTTACCAGCGATTGCCCGCCCTTGCTGAATGCGCGGAACAGGATCTCGTCATTCTTGAAATTGGTGGACTTGAGGATCACCGTCGCCCCGTTGGAGAGTTTCAGGGTCGTGGTGCCATAACTGTCATCGGTTTTTTCACTGACGATCTTCCCCGGTTTCAATGGCGTGGGGTCCATCAGGGAACTGGCCAGTGCCTTTTCCTTGTAGGGTTCGATGGCGGTCACTTCCACGGCATTGATAATGGCATTCACCTCTTCCGCGGAGGGAATGCGAACCCCTTCTTTATCGGGCGCATTCAGGGTAACCACCATGTTATCGCGCGTGATCCATTTCCTGGCGAGGCGGTTGATCTCCTGCAGCTGCACCGACGCGAAATATTGTTTCACAAAATCATATTCCCATTCGATACCCGGAATGGGTTCATTGACCAGGAAATTATTGACGTACTCATCCACGTATTTATATGACTCCTCTTTTTCCCGTTCATTGAATATGCGGTCGTAAAAACTCTGCATTTGTTTTTTCTGCAATTCCAGCTCGGCGGGGGTAAATCCATAGAGCAGCACGCGACGGTTTTCCTCGAGCAGGGCATGCAGGGAAAGGGCCATACCGGTATCGCTGGCGCTGGCAAAAAGCTGGTAGGCATCCTTGGTGCGCGCCAGGCTGCTGGCATACGAAGCGTTGGCCAGTACGAAGGGCGGATGGGGTTTCAGCGTCAGTTCACGGAAGCGGTTATTGAGCATCCCGGTATACAGCCGCGTGTTCATGTACCGGCAATAATCGTCGATAGTGACCTGCGGCTGCAGTTCTTTTTTAAACAGCACTTCCACGGATGGGAAGGCGGTTTCCTTGTCTTTCACCACCACGGACAATGTTTCGGTATGATCTGGAACTGTAAAAATTTCCCTTTTCCGCGGGGAAGCAGGGGCCGGTATACTGCTGAAGGTTTCCCTGATCTTTTGTTCGATGTCGTTTACATCGATATCGCCAACGACGATGATCGCCTGCAGGTCGGGCCGGTACCAGTCGCGGTAAAATCTTTTGAGCGCGTCGTGTGAAAAATGTTCCAGCGTTTCCAGGTTGCCGATGGGAAGTCTTTCCGCGTATTTGGACCCCCGGTATTGCACGGGAAGGGTCTGCTGCATCATTCTTTCATCCGCGCCCCGGCTCAGCCTCCACTCTTCGATCACCACGCCGCGTTCTTTTTCTATTTCAACCGAATCCAGCAGGGCATCATGCGCCCAGTCTTCCAGGATCTGCAGGCCCTTGTCCACCAGCCCGGGTTTGTCGGTAGGCACAGGAAGTACATAGATGGTTTCGTCGAATCCCGTGTATGCGTTCAGGTCGGCGCCGAACTGCACCCCGATCGACTGCAGGTAGCTCACCAGTTCGTTCTTGGGAAAATGGCGCGTGCCGTTGAAGTTCATGTGTTCCATGAAATGGGCGAGTCCCCGCTGGTCATCGTCTTCCAATACCGACCCCGCATTAACCACCAGCCGCAGTTCCGCTCTTTTCTGGGGAAGGCTGTTATGCCGGATATAATAGGTCATCCCGTTGGCCAGGCGGCCAATCTTCACTTTGGGGTCTACAGGCATCACCTGTTCCCTGTTGATTTGCGACCGGGCATTCCCGGTCATCAACAGGGTGGCCAGTAGTACTAACCCGAGCTTGTTAACCATCCTCATGTTCCTCAGTTTGGGAACGTAAATTTATCTGAATGCGGTTGCTTCAAAAAATAAAAAATAACCTTTCCGGAGGACTGAAGAAATGCTGATCCTTACAGTTCCTGAAGCGGGATGAGCCCTGAATTGGGGGAGGACAGATGATTTTCTGCTTTCTATTCCTTTTTGGCGGCGGGGTCGGTCACCTTAAAGAATTTATCGCTCCTGCCTTCGATGGGGAGGCCCATGGGAACCTGCTGATTGTTGATTTCAGGCATTTTTTCGGCGAGGAAACCGATCAATTTGGTCAGTAACAGATCTTTTTCCTGTTGTTCCCAAAGGTAATTGGTCAATACGGTGGCGAAGGGACTGTTCTTCCCCTTTTCCCCGTCAGAGACCTTGGTAGCTCTTCCCGAGGTGATGATCCATTTGGCAGGCTGGTCTTCGGGATTGATTTTGTTTTCCGCTGAAGTCATCTTTGTATTGTTCTCATTCACCGCATTCGTTATCATCCCCGCAAAGCAGGCGTCTACGATCAGCAGGCATTTCCGGGCCCTGATATGTTCAAAAGGATCGATGATATCGCTCGATTTCACGGCGGTGCTTACATCATCGGCGTCAGCATCCTGCGGGATAAAATAATATCCGCCGTCAGACAACTGGTCTTCGTTGCCATGACCGGACAGGTAAATCACCACATTATCATTCGGGCCCGTTTTTTTCAGAAAACCACGGATCCGGTTGATGATATTTTTCCGGGTGGCCGCCGTATCCAGGAGCAATTCAATATTGGAAGGGTCAAACCCGAATCTTTTTTCGATCAGGCGCGTGAAAGCGAGGATATCATTTTTGGCATTGTTCAACCGCGGCCAGGTTTTGTAATTATCGATACCGATTCCCAGGAAAAAATTCCTGGCCGGGGCAGTGGAAGCCACCGCATTATTGTTTTTCAGGGAGAGATTGAATACCCGGGTTGCGGTAAATCCTTTTTCGCCGGCAGCTTCGATCACTATTTTGTTCTCCCCGGGGGCCAGGGAAACGGAATGCTCAAAGAATTTAAGACCGGCATCATAGTTCACCGGTTTGCCGTTAATGGTAACAGATTTAACGGGTTTATTCCCGGCGCAAAGGGCGAATCCGTTGATATCATAGCTGGGCCCCTGCGCCGATTCCGTCACTCCGCGCTCATCGGTAATTTTTGGAGTCACCATTTTGATAAATACGTTTTCGCCGTCACGGGTCACGTTGTTCTCTTCGGGCATGTAAAGGTCCCGGATCATGCTGATCTTATTCAGGGGGGTGCCGGTTATCCTATTATTACGGATAATATCTACCAGCAATACATTCAGGGATTTTTCATCCGTTACAAAATCATTCAGGTTAAAAGGTCGGTCTGCGTATACGGTGATCAGCGGTTCATTCGGCAAGATCCCGTTTTTAAGGACTACCCAGGCCGATCCCCCCCTTTCCACAAAACAGGAAGTGGATTTGTCGGAATTTTCAGGATACAACAGTTGATAACCGCCGTCCGGATTCCTGCTGAGTACGTTATAATAAATTCTTCCGCCCGAGGGATTCGTGATCTTAAAAGAAGGCAGGTCATCGGTACCGGTACCCGCTGTGGTCATGGAAACCATGTTTTCGGCTGATTTGGCGGCACCGGTCTCAAACAGCCGGCTCCTGATTTCAATATCGAAATCCCGTATGGCAATATTGTTCAATACCGGCGACCCGGCATCCGGCATTGAGGCTTTATCATCGACCGGGGTTTTTATGGTGCCGGCATCTCCCTGTTCTTTGATGGAAATCTCATGACTGGAAAGAAGTTTTCCTGCATGGATCGGGGTAAGGCTGGTAAATAGTTTAAACCGCTCAATTCCGAACGGGGGCGTTATCGTGATGACTGAATTTTTAAAAGAAACGGAATCAAATGGCTCCACTACGCAATCACTGCTGCGAACCGGGGCCGGCAATCCTGACGAATTCTTCATCTGTTCATTGGGAAAAAGAAGCGTAATGGGCTTGTCAATCTGCATATCGATCAGCGAAAAATAGATCCGGTTCGGCGTGTTATTGTAAAAGGTCATGTAGACCTTGTCGTTTTCAAAAAACACATCATAGCCGTTTTCTTTCAGGGAGGTCTTTCCCGGATCCATATGATTAATCCGGATATCCAGGCCCAGTTCAGGGATTTCATTTTTCAGCCGCGACAGGTATTGATAGCGGGCCAGTTGTTGGATAAAGGTTTCGAGGTTGCGGGTATCTTCCGGGCTGTAACAGTTGATATCGGTGTACACCTGGCCCGAAACCGGGTTGACAAGCGTGAGCAGCAGGCCCGTTCCGTAACCACTGTGAATACTTTTTATTTTCAGATCGCCACCGGCAGGAACCAGGTCGGCATAATCCGATAGCCCCGATCTTTTAAGCGCGGCCATGATCTGCCCGAACATTTGCCGGGAACGCGCATCTCCTTCAAAGGATTCATTAAACTTTATCTTAAGGGGCGGGTCTTCCCCGTTCTTCACTACATAGGCCCAGGCGTAATCCAGGGATGCGGAGAAGGGTTTTTTTAATTTTACGGTGGATGAATAACCGGTTGTTTTTTCCACGGTTCCTTCGGTCAATATGGCCGAACCGCCGGTATCTTCAAAAGCGGGATAAATTTTTATGATGGCGCCCGGCAGGAGATTGATATTGCTCCCTGCATTGATAAATATTGTACTGTCGGTTGGTTTTTCAATCACCAGTAAATGTGATGGGAAAGACCTGGCCAGCCCGTTGAACAAGGGCACCATCCGGCTGGTTCCCGCATAATAGGGCGTTTGCTGTCCGGAGTACAGCAGCATTTGTTTTTTGATATTCGCAAACAGGCTCAGGTAAGAGTAATTAAAATCTGATACCTGCTTCAGGGCGGCGGAAACCGCTTTGGCGAAAATGCTGGTTTGCCGGTGAAAAACGCGGGACTGACCCGGGGAGGTGGCGAAAACGAGGCTGGTGGTCATTTGGTCAGATACGTCCCGGTAATCGATTTTCGCCGAAGGCAGATCGGCGTCGAACAAGGTGAAAAATATAGATGAGTCGCGGATCTTATGGGCGATCCTGTCCTGGATATTCTGGTATTCATCCAGCCCGATCGATTCCAGAGAATTGGAAGGGTTGAGATGCAGCCGTATCCTGTTATCTTTTACCGGTCCTGTTGTAAGGGGGATATCAAAGTAAACAAACACAAAATCCCCGGGCCTGATTTTTTGCTCCAGCGAATTGCATTGCCTGAGAAAACCGCTTCTGCTGCTATTGATGGTATCGGCGATTATATTCTGTTCCCGGAAACCCTGGATTGCCAGCGCTTCCCGGATCGCTTGAAGATTATTACGGGCAATGACCCGCTCTTCCCCTTCCACTGCCGGCAGGCGGGTAAATATCAGGGCAAATTTTTCCCTTCCCGCATTTCCCGGCTGCGCCTGCGTGCTGTGAATGGCTGATACCACAAGGAAAAGCAGGAAATATTTGAGCATACCCTAATTAGATTTGAAAAATTGCGGTTGCACCGGGCGGCCGGAGTGCCTGTTTATAAATATAAAGATTGTTGAGGATTAAAATGGATACCGCCCCAAGGGTATTTTACCTCTGTGTGGGCGGTGAACCAGATCAATTGTTAAAGCTCCGGGAATATAGGTGCGGGATACCGCGATCTTTCAGACTTATTATTGTTCTTTTTTCCTGTTGAATTCCTTTTCCGCTTCCTTCGCTTTTTCAAAGTCAAGCACCACGCCGTTGATGCAGTAGCGCAGTCCGGTGGGAGGAGGGCCGTCATCGAACACATGCCCGAGATGGGCCTTGCAGCGCCCGCACTGCACTTCGGTGCGGTTCATGCCATGTGTATGATCCGGCGTGTAAATAACGCTGCTCTTGCTGATCGGCTCGTAAAAACTGGGCCAGCCGCAGCCGCTTTCAAATTTCGTGTCGCTTTTAAAAAGCGGGTTGCCGCAGGCGGCGCAATAATAGGTGCCCGCTTCCTTTGAACTTTCGAAAGGGCTGGTCCAGGGCCGCTCGGTTCCTTTCATCCGGGCGATGTAAAAAACTTCCGCGGGGAGCATTTTTTTCCATTCCTCCTCGCTGAGCACGACCTTACTGGTGTCGGTTTTTGAATAGACCGGGTTTTTTTTGCTGGTATCCATTTTTATTGCGTTTTCCTGAGATGCCTTGTTTTGCGCACAACTGTTCAGCCAGCAGGCGCCTGCCAGTGTCACTAACCAGGTAATCCTTAATACAGGGGTCAACATATCGGTACAACAAATGTACGCAAGGCTTGTTCACCCGGTTTGTCAGTCCCGTGACGGCAACTTAATCTTAACATGGTGATAGCACCGCCCGTTTTGCCTTTCTGATCATGGTTCTGGATAATATAAAGCCTGTACATTATATTTGTCGGCTCACCAAGGACCGTAGCGCTTATGTTTAATTTGATTTTATTTGGCCCGCCCGGGAGCGGAAAAGGTACGCAGTCGGAAAAACTGGTTGAAAAGTACGGGCTGATCCATCTTTCCACCGGCAACCTGCTGCGAAAGGAAATCGCGGATAAAACGCCGCTCGGGCTTGAGGCTAAGAGTTTTATCGATAAAGGCCAGCTGGTACCCGACGAAGTGGTGATCGGGATGGTGGATTCCTATTTTGACCAGCATCCCGGGGCGAAAGGATTTTTATTCGACGGTTTTCCCCGTACCGTTGCCCAGGCTAATGCGCTTGACCGTTTACTGGAACTGAAAAAGACAGGGATCGCGGCCGTACTGGCCCTTGATGTGAGTGAAGAAGAACTGGTGAAAAGGCTGCTTAACAGGGGCAAGACCTCGGGGCGCAGCGATGATACGGATGAAGCAGTGATCCGCAAACGTTTCAGTGTGTATACCAATGAAACTTCACCCGTGGCGGAACATTACCGCAAAACAAAAAAATTCCTGACGGTGAAGGGCGAAGGAACCGTGGAGGAGATTTTTTCCCGGCTCTGTGAATCCGTGGACAGGAAAATGAAAAAAGACTAAACCGTTTACCGCGCTCAACATTCCTGAACGACCCGCATACATAAAGACCTGCCTGTTATGACGATTGAAAAGGAAAATTTCCTGCGGTCCAAACTGGTGCCCTGTCTCCAGCAACTGGATCCCGCCACACCGCCCCGCTGGGGAAAGATGAACGTACAGCAGATGATCGAACACTACGCGGGTCATGCCCTCCGCAACGCCAATGGCCGTTTGAAATTTGATACCATCATGACCTCACCCGAACATCTCCTTCGGTTGCGGGAATTCATGATGAGCGAAAAACCCTTCCGGGAAAATACCAGGAATCCCCTGCTCGGCGAAGAACCGGAACCCACGCGTTACCAAACCGTACAGGCCGCGATCGGTGCCCTGCAGGAAGAACTGATTTATTTTTTCGAAGCGTATAAAAAAGACCCCGGCATGGTGGTACGCAACCCTTTTTTCGGGGATCTCAATTTCGAACAAAACGTACAATTGCTGTATAAGCACGCGCTGCACCACCTGCGGCAGTTCGGCGTGGAGCCGGTAACGGGTTAATCCCGCTTATCAGAACCGGGCCTTCAGCAGCGAGTCCGCTCTCTGCAGGCTGTTCATGATGGCTTCTTTTACTTTCCCCACTTTCATTTTTTCATCGGTGAGATAACGGATCCTTTCCTGCATATTATCAAGCGCAGAGTCCATATTGAAAGATTCCATCCAGTTGTCCATGGCCGCTATCGCGTTTCCCAGGTCTTTGGCTGCCGAATCCAGCCGGGCACGGAAACCGGCGGCTGCCTGCTGCGCCCCCGGGGGAAGCTTTGATATGGAATCGATCGCCGCCTGCACCTGTTTCTGCATGCCCTGCATCTTTCCATACTTCGACATGCCCGCATCATGCCCGTCCATCACATCGGCCATCAGGCTGTCGGCAAGGGTTTTGGGCGCTTCGGTTACGGGGCCTTCCTTATTTTCCTTTTTACCGCCGTTATTGCAGGCCGTATAAAGAACGAGCAGGAGACAGGCTGCGGGGAACAATAATTTTTTCATGCCTTGATTTTTGGATTACATGTGATCTTCCTTTTCACATTTTTCAACGATCTCATGGAATACATCATGCAATTTGGCCAGTTTTTCCTTAATAGCGGCGTCAGCGGCATTCTCTTTTACCATTTTATTGAGATCTCCGGCGCCTTTTACCAGTTCTTTCAGGTTTTTCTTCACCGCTTTTTTGTCATAACCCGCCGGGGCCGCGGAATTTTTCCAGGCCACCGCCTTGTCCAGCATTTCCTGGCTGCGGGATTTGATGGGCTGCAGCTTGCCTTCTTCGGAAGGGTGGAAAGTGGCGCTCATGACGGCATGAAACTCGTCCATTTCTTTCCACTTGACTTTCTCCTGCGCCATGGCGCCGTTCATAAACAGGGCTGACAGCGATAAAAAGAGTATGATCTTTTTCATAATTTTTTTATTTCCGCAAAGATAAACGGCCGATAGTAACAGGGGATGACAAAAATCATTTCCCGGCTATTTTTTGGTTTTGGGTAATTTCGTTCCGCTAACGGGCATTTACCATGAACAAACTTCAAAATTATATCGCGGGGGAATGGGTAGCGGGAGAGGGCGAGGGCCAGGTGCTCTTTGATGCCGTTACCGGCGAACCGGTTGCCGCCGCCGGCTCGAAAGGACTTGATTTCAAAAAGATGCTGGAGTACGGAAGATCGGTGGGTAATCCCGC
>CAYNSL010000016.1:10684-40251 GCA_964399755.1 uncultured Chitinophaga sp.
AAGGACTTGATTTCAAAAAGATGCTGGAGTACGGAAGATCGGTGGGTAATCCCGCCCTCCGGAACATGACCTTTCACCGCCGCGGAAATATGCTCAAAGCCCTGGCGCTGTATCTCCGTCAGCACCTGCCTGCATTTTATGCCATCAGTTATAAGACGGGGGCTACCAAGGCCGACAGCTGGGTGGATATCGAGGGGGGTATCGGCAACCTCTTTGCCAACGCGTCTTTGCGCAGGAAATTTCCCGATGAAATTTTCTGCATAGACGGGGAAAGCCATAACCTGAGCAAGCACAACAGTTTTATGGGAACACATATCCTTGTTCCCAGGGAAGGCGTAGCCGTTCATATCAACGCTTTTAATTTCCCCGTCTGGGGCATGCTCGAAAAGATCGCGGTGAACCTGCTCGCCGGCATGCCCGCCATCGTAAAACCCGCGACCATCACTTCCTACCTTACGGAAGCGGTCGTTAAAAAGATCATCGAAAGCGGCATACTGCCCGAAGGGGCCCTGCAACTGATCTGCGGCAGCGCCGGCGATTTGCTGGATCATGTCGGATCGCAGGATGTGGTGACTTTTACGGGCAGCGCGTCCACAGGTTTGATGCTAAAACAAAATCCCGCCATTCTTGCCAACAATGTGCCCTTCAATATGGAGGCCGACAGCCTGAACTGTATCGTGCTGGGAGAAGACGTGACGCCGGCCATGCCCGAATGGGACATCTTTATAAAAGAGGTTCGCAGGGAAATGACGCTGAAAGCCGGGCAACGCTGCACGGGGATCCGCAGGATCTTTGTGCCGCAGGATAAAATGGAGGATGTCTGGAAATCGATCAGCGCTGCGCTTTCGCAAACCGTGATCGGCAACCCGCTGAATGAAAAAGTGCGGATGGGTTCGCTTGCGGGAAAGGGCCAGCGCGATGAAGTGATTGCGCAGGTAAAAAAATTACTGGCGGGTTCGCAGCTTATTTACGGCAGCCTCGACAGCGTTGAGCTGGTGGACGCCGATGCGGAAAAAGGGGCATTCCTTTCGCCGCTGCTGCTGATGAACGATAAACCCTTTGCGGCCAGAGAAGCGCATGAAGTGGAGGCTTTCGGACCGGTTAGCACCATCATGCCGTATAAAAATGCGGAAGAAGCGATCGCGCTTAGCAAACTCGGAAAGGGGAGCCTGGTCACTACCATTGTAACGGCGGATTATAAAACGGCCCGGCATTATGTGATCGGGGCGGCGACGCACCATGGCCGTATCCTCGTACTGAACAATGAGTGCGCGAAAGAAAACACGGGACACGGCTCACCCCTGCCCCTGCTTGTGCACGGGGGACCCGGCCGCGCGGGAGGCGGGGAAGAAATGGGGGGTATCCGCGGGGTCAGGCATTACCTGCAACGCACGGCGCTGCAGGGCTCACCCGCAACTATAACCGAAATTACCGGGGTGTATCAAACCCATGCGCCGGGAAAGAACCCGGGTAAACACCCCTTCAAAAAATATTTTGAAGAACTGCAGATCGGCGACCAGCTCATCACCCCAAGGCGGGTGATCACCAGCGATGACATCGATCGCTTTGCCGACCTGAGCGGGGATCATTTTTATGCGCATATCAAAACCACCGATTTCAGCGGCACCATGTTCGAGCAGCAGGTGGCGCACGGATATTTTATTATGAGCGCGGCGGCGGGTTTGTTTGTCGACAGTTTTGAAAAGAACCCGGTACTCCTGAATTACGGCATCGACGAACTCCGCTTTACGAAACCGGTTTATCCCGGTGCAGAAATTCATATCCGGTTCACCTGTAAGGAAAAATTACCCAGCGACAAAAGGGTCGTGGAAAAACCGGAAGATTTTAAAAGAGGTGACGATATCGATAAAGGGATCGTAAAATGGCTGGTCGAGATTATCGATGAGACCGGTGAAGTGACGGGTGTGGCCACGATCCTGACCATGGTGCAAAAGAAATTTCAATCCTGAGCAAAACAATATTAACAGTCATGACGGAAGCCTATGTCAAAAGCGAGTTTCACAAAGGGGTGACCACGATCGAATTCTATCATCCGCAAAGCAATTCACTCCCCGGAAAAATATTACATGAACTTACCCTGGCGATCCGGCATGCGGCGGATGACCCGGGCACCCTTGTCGTTGTACTTCGTTCGGGGGGCGACCGGGCTTTTTGCGCGGGGGCATCCTTTGAAGAACTGGTTGCCATCAGCAATGAAGCCGGTGGGCTGGCTTTTTTCAGCGGGTTCGCGCATGTGATCAACGCCATGCGGGAATGTCCCAAATTCATCATTGGCCGGATCCATGGCAGGTGCGTGGGCGGGGGCGTGGGTTTGGCGGCGGCGGTGGATTATGCCATCGCCGTAACGGGCGCCGATATAAAACTCAGTGAACTGGCCGTGGGCATCGGGCCCTTTGTGGTGGGTCCCGCCGTGGAAAGAAAGATCGGCGCTTCCGCATTCTCGCAACTGGCCATCGATGCTACGATGTGGCGGCATGCCGACTGGGCGCGCCGCAAGGGATTATACGCAGAACTGCACGGCTCTGTTGAGGAAATGGACGAAGCCCTGCAGCGGCTGACGCATACGCTCTCGCATTCCAGTCCCGAAGCGATGGCGGAAATGAAAAAAATATTCTGGAAGGGCACCGAACACTGGGATCAGCTCCTCATGGAACGCGCGGCGATCAGCGGGCGGCTGGTGCTGAGCGCCTTTACGCGGGACGCCATTCATGCTTTCAAAAAAAAATAACCGGTTAGTCGCCGTAGGAATAGAACACTTCTATCGCCGTTACTTTTTTATTAGTGAGATAAAAAAGAATCGCCCCGTCTTCATTGTAGGAGGAAACCGAAATCGTGGACCGGGTTTTGCTCAGCTTCGTATAAGTATCATCTTCAAATTCGGGGGCCAGTACGATCGGGTTGTTTTCATAAACCGCGATGATCCTCATTTTATCGGCCCCGATGCCGATGCCCGTCGCGGTTTTGCAAAGCGGGCTCGTGGTCCGGATACCCATTAGTCCCACCTCCATCGTACTGTCTTCGTTAAACCATTTTTCAAGATAGAGATCGAGGTCGATATTTTTATACTTCACCTTTACCGTATCGTAATAACTTTCATTTGCCTCCGGTATGTTTTTCAGTTTGAATTTTTTGTTGAACATCTTTTCGAGTTCGGGTTGTTTCATGCCCAGTTTAACCGCGCCGATCCCGTTCATGGTGATGCGGTAATCATTATTTTGTGCCGTAACTTTCGCGGCCAGGAAGATAAAAAGGATAACCAGTGTCTTTTTCATCGTATAAGTTTTAATGGTATACCTGAAAGTATAAAATAATTTCAATGTCCAGGCCCATCCCCGTCTTTCATCAGGACAATTTTTTACCGATCTGCCGGAAACTGGCCCGGCGCGACCCCGACCTGGCCGCTATTGCCGATCGCTGGGGCTACCCGCCGATGTGGATCCGCCCCAACAGTTTTCAGACACTCGTGCTCACGATCCTCGAACAGCAGGTGTCGCTGGCTTCGGCATATGCCGCTTTCAAAAAACTGCGTGAAAAAACCGGGCGCGTAACGCCGGGTAAAATCCTCTCGCTGAGCGATGCGGACCTGCGCGCCTGTTATTTCAGCCGCCAGAAAATCGGGTATGCCCGCGGGCTGGCTGCGGCAATAGCGGGAAGAAGAATCCGGCTGAAAAAATTATCCCTGCTTCCCGACGAAGCGGTCAGGGCGGAATTGAAAAAACTGAAAGGCATCGGCGACTGGACGGTTGACGTTTACCTGATGCACGCGTTACGCCGCACCGATCTTTTCCCGCTGGGGGATATCGCGCTGGTGAACAGCTTAAAGGAAGTGAAAGGGCTGCACCCGGAAGTCAGCCGGGAAAAAATGCTCGCGGTCGCGGAACCCTGGAAACCTTACCGGACGATCGCATCGATGATGCTCTGGCACCATTATATCTGTAAACGGAAGATAAAACTGCAGGAATGATGGAGTTGGTTTTAAGTTTTAAGTGTTAGGTGTTAAGTTAAATAAACTGATTAATAACTTAACACCTGACACCTAAAACTATATTAAATATTCAGTCCGCCGCAAACACTGATCGTTTGCCCCGTGATGTAAGCGCCCCAGTCGGACGCCAGGAACAAAGCGGTGTGGGCGATATCCTCGGTTGAAGCGAAGCGACCCAGCGGGATATCGGCCTTGTATTTATCGGCCGCGTCGCCGTCTTTTAAATAACTGGTCATATCGGTTTCCACGAAGCCGGGCGCGATGGCGTTGCAGCGGATATTGCGGCTGCCCAGTTCCTTGGCCACGCTCTTGGTAAAACCGATAATGCCCGCCTTGCTGGCGGCATAACTGGCCTGACCCGCATTGCCGATTTCGCCGATGATAGAGCTCATATTGATGATGACGCCGTTCCGGGCTTTCATCATGGGTTTGATAACCTGTTTGGTCATGTAGAATACGCTGTTCAGGTTCACCTGTATCACGTCATTCCATTGTTCCGGGCTCATGCGCAGCAGCAGGTTGTCTTTGGATATCCCGGCGTTATTGACACAGATATCGACGGCGCCGAAAGTTTTGATCACTTCATTCACCAGCGCTTCGCACTGGGCAAAATCACCCGCGTTGCTTTTGTAGGCTTTGGCTTTTACACCCATGCCGGTCAGTTTGGCTTCCAGTGCGGACGCTTTTGCTGCGCTGCCATCGCTTACATAAGTTAAGGCCACGGCGGCGCCATGCTCCGCGAATTTCAGGGCAATACCTTCCCCGATACCGCGGGCGGCGCCGGTGATGATGGCCACTTTTCCTTCGAGTAATTTCATGGCAGCTTATTTAGTCACAAATGTAGTGGTATTCATTTTCAGTATTTCCTCCAGCAGGTCCCTTTCATTACTCAGCCTCGGCACTTTGTGCTGCCCGCCCAGTTTGCCCTTGCTGCGCAGCCATTCTTTGAATATTCCTTTGGGAAGAATATGAACAACCGGTTTGCGCAGCGCGATGCTTTTATGGCGTTTGGCTTCGTAATCGCTGTTCACGCTTTGCAGGGCGCTGTCCAGTTCGTCGATGAAGCTGTCCAGTTCCGGCGGTTCGCGGTCGAATTCGATCAGCCATTCGTGGGCGCCATTGGAAGATTCGGAAAAATAAACGGGGGCCACGGTATAATCGTTTACCACCGCACCTGTTTTTGCCGAAGCGATGGCGATGGCTTTGTCGGTATTGTCAACGATCACTTCTTCCCCGAACGTATTGATATAATGTTTGAGCCGCCCCGATACTTTGATCCGGAATGGCTTCAGCGAAACAAACCGGATCGTATCGCCCAGCAGGTACCGCCACAGTCCGCCATTGGTGCTGATCACGGGCGCGTAATTCTTTCCCGTTTCCACCTGTTGCAGCCCGCAGGTCTGCGGATCCGATTTCCCGTATTCGCTTACCGGCATAAACTCAAAGAAAATGCCATGGTCGGTAAACAATAACATGCCGTCATCGCCCGGTCTTTCCTGGGCAGCGAAAAATCCCTCGCTGGCATTGTACATTTCGAGATAGTGGATGTCTTTACCCACCAGCTGCCTGAACTGGTCTTTATAGGGCGTAAATGAAACGCCGCCGTGCATGTATAATTCAAGCCCGGGCCAGACTTCCGATATGGATTTTTTCCCGGTTATTTCCAGGATCCTGCGAAACAATACCAGGGTCCAGGTCGGCACGCCGGATACGGAAGTCACATTTTCCTTTATCGTGCTTTGCGCCAGCTTTTCGATCTTGTTTTCCCATTCGTCCATCAGCGCGATACTGAGATCGGGCGTGCGCAGCCAATGTCCCCAGAACGGCGAATTCTGCAGCAATACGGCGCTGAGGTCGCCATACTGCGCTTCGGTGTTCATGGGGTTGATATTATGACTGCCCCCGATCACCAGTCCCTTGCCGGTAAGCAGGGCCGAATCGGGATTAAAAATATAATAGAGCGAGAGCACGTCCTTGGAGGCCTTGTAATGACAGTCTTCCAGGCTTTCTTCGCTGATAGGGATGAATTTACTTTTATCGCTGGTGGTGCCGCTGCTTTTGGCAAACCAGTGCACGGGCGTATTCCACAACAGGTTCTGTTCGCCGTTCATCGTACGTTCGATATAGGGTTTGATATCATCGTATTCCTGAACAGGAACGGCGGCTTTGAAATCGCGCACGTTAAAAAGATTGGAAAAATTATATTTCCTGCCGATTTCGGTGTACTGCGCTGAAGTAACAAGGTCCTGCAGCACCTCGCGCTGTGCGTCGAGCGGGTTGTTCTTCCAGGCTTCGATGCGCCATTGCCGCATACGGGCCAGGGACGATATGGCGGGGCTGAGCAGCTTCATTGGCAGAAGCAAAATAGAACATTTGGGGGAATGGGGAAAACTTAAACCCCGCCGGCCCTGCTCGCTTCCTCATGCAGGTAATCCTTTCGCTTCAGTTCGAAATTCCTGCCGAGGTAAAGCCGGCGCACTTCGTCATCGGCAGCCAGTTCTTCGGCCGTACCGTGTTTGTAAATTTTACCTTCGATCAGCAGGTAGGCCCGGTCGCAGATGGAAAGGGTTTCGGTGACGTTGTGGTCCGTGATCAGGATGCCGATGTTTTTAAATTTGAGCCGGGCCACGATGGCCTGGATATCTTCCACGGCAATGGGGTCGATGCCGGCAAAGGGTTCATCGAGTAAAATGAATTTGGGATCCACCGATAGGGCGCGGGCGATCTCCGTTCTTCTTCTTTCGCCCCCGCTGAGCACATCGCCGTTGTTTTTGCGCACATGCTGCAGCCTGAATTCGGCGATCAGCGATTCGCGTTTGTTTTTTTGTTCTTCCCGGGAAAGACCGGTCATTTCGAGCACCGCGGCGATATTATCTTCCACGCTTAGCTTGCGGAACACGGATGCTTCCTGGGGCAGGTAACCGATTCCCATCTGGGCGCGTTTGTACATGGGGAGCGAAGTAATATCCCGGTCATCCAGGTATACGCGTCCCTCATCGGGCTTTACCAGTCCTACCACCTGGTAAAAAGAAGTGGTCTTCCCCGCGCCGTTGGGGCCGAGCAGCCCCACGATCTCGCCCTGTTTCACTTCAAAGGAAACATGATCGACCACGGTACGGTTGCCGTATTTCTTAACAAGGTCCTTTGTGCGGATGGTTGTGGCCATGCGGACAAAAATAAGCTTTCAGACACTGATTCATCCGGGCCGGAGTATTTTTATGATTTCGTTTCTATTCTCGGTCCGCTATAGTAGTTTTGCCAACCAATGAAAGTAATTGATCATATCCGGCAGGCCAAAGACACCCTGGTCTCATTCGAAATACTGCCTCCCCTGAAAGGGAAGGGTATTTCGGCGATCTACAATCACCTGGACCCCCTGATGGAGTTCAAACCTGCCTATATCAATGTTACCTATCACCGCAGCGAACATATCTTCAAGAAAAGATCCGACGGCAGTTTTGAAAAAGTGGTGATCCGGAAGCGGCCCGGCACCGAAGCGATCTGCGCGTCGATCATGAACAAATACAACGTGGATACCGTGCCCCACCTGATCTGCGGCGGGTTCACCGTGCAGGATACGGAAGACGCGTTGCTGACGCTGAGCTATCTCGGTATCGACAATGTACTGGTGCTGCGCGGCGACGCGGCCCGCAACGAGACGTCATTCGAACCCGATCCCCGCGGGCATAAGCACGCGATCGACCTGCTCAGGCAGGTGGTGAACCTGAACAACGGCATCTACCTGGAAGAAGAACTGAAGGGAACCAGCCAGACAAAATTCTGCATCGGCGTAGCGGGATATCCCGAAAAGCATTTCGAGGCGCCCAATATGCAAACCGACCTGCTGCACCTGAAAAAGAAAGTGGAGGCGGGCGCCGAATACATCGTGACCCAGATGTTCTATGACAATAAAAAATTCTTCGCATTTGAAAAGCAGTGCCGCGAGATGGGCATCACGGTGCCGATCATCCCGGGATTAAAACCCATCAGCACCAAAAAGCAGCTCACCGTTATCCCGCGCACTTTCTATGTCGATATTCCCACCGATCTCTCCAATGAAGTCCTCAAATGCAAGGACGATGCGGCGGTGGAACAGGTCGGCGCCGAATGGTTGCTGGCGCAGTCGCGCGAACTAAAGAAAAGCGGGGTTCCCGTACTGCATTATTATACATTGGGTAAACCCCAGGTAGTGGCAGGGGTGGTGAGGGAGTTGTAGGGGAAATATGATACGTAGGAGGTTAAATTCCAAAATTCCAAAATTTCCCAATTTCAAAATTCTGTAGCCGTATTATTTTGAAATTTCGGCAAGCACTTTCTCCTCCACCTTCACCGGGTACTTCTTCCTGAGCGCTTCATCCCATTTGTTTTCGAGTATCACCTGGTAGTCGTTGATCACCAGTCCCCGGGCTTCGATAAAATTCCGCTGCATGGGTTGGGTGTATACATTGACGATATAGGCAAAGGAGGCGGTATTGTCCGATTCGTTAAGCAGGGGGCTGGTAAGCATGCCCGGTTTGGGAACGGTTTTGTTCAGGTTGGGGATCTGCTCCCATTCATAGCGCGCCGAATCGGCGATAAGTTTGTCGGAAAACTGATCGGATACTTTTCGCCAGTCAGAAGGATTGGGCTTGAGCTTGTCATACACCGCTTTTGCGGTATTCATATCGGAACCGAAGAACAGCACGGCGTCTGCGCTTTGTTTCCAGAGATAATTCGCTTTATTCCGGGTATAGAGATCCAGCAGGGCCATTGAATCGCTCTGTGCCTTGTTCCAGACTTCCTGCTGCATGATCTCGAAGAAGAGGTTGCCTTCCCGGAATTCGGTCATCTGGTAGCGGAAATCATCATTGTATTCCTCGAGGTGATCGCGGTAATAATTCACCAGGGCGAACTGCACCCATTCTTCCCTTACCTGATCCCAGGGTTTGGCGCCGGTGCCGTCCTGCTTGTACCGGTAGGTATTGGCATAGTTCACCCAGTCATTGGCGTCGTATACCGAATCGCCGATAGCGAACAGCGGGGTGGTGGCCTTGATCGCCCAGCCCTTGTTCATCGGTTTATAATCGAGCACGCTGTCGCTCATGTTCCAGAGGGCGGCGTCATCGTATTCGAATTTTTTATAACCGGGTTTCTCCATCACTTTCCGGTAGATGAAATCACGGGATGTTTTCCAGCGGGGATCATTGACGATCTTTTGCTGCAGGTCCAGCTGGTTGGCTTTGTTGGCGGGATCGGTAATCACGGGTTTCAGGGAAAGCCTTTTTACGATATGCCAGCCATGCGAAGTGGGGAAGGGTTTGCTCACGGCGCCGTCTTTAGGCAGCGCCCAGAGCGCTTTTTCAAAAACCGGGTCGTACTGACCGACCCCGATATCGGGCATCATCCCGCCGGATGCCGCCGTGATATAATCATTGCTGAAATCGGCGGCCAGTTTGTTGAAATTGTCGCCGGCCAGGATCCGTTTATACAGCGAATCAGCGAGGGCCGCTATTTTTTTCCGACCCGTTTCATCGGTACCGGGCGGGATGGCGAGCAGGATCTGCTGGGCTTTTATTTTGCCAACAGCCTTCCGTTCTTCCAGGTTTTTGAAAATATGGTAGCCGATCCGGGAGCGGACCCATTCTGAATATTTACCCGGGGCGGTAGCATAGATGGCGTTTTCGAATTCATAGGGAAGGGTGAAGACGGTGATGAAGCCAAGATCGCCGTTATTGTTTTTCGCGGAAGTGTCATCGGAAATTTGACGCGCCAGTTTGGCGAAGTCCTCGCCCTTGCGCAGGCGGTCCAGCACTTCATCCCTTTTTTTCTGTGCGGCTGCCGTATCCACAAATCCCTGCGCGTTGCGGAAAGAAATGAAAATATGCGCCACATGAATATCCTTCAGGCTCCGCTGAAAGGCTTCTTTGATCATTTTGTCCGTCAGCGCGGGATCGGCCATATAGTTGTCGGCGATCTGCGTACGCAGGTTGGCGATCTCGGCCCGGATGCCCGGAAGGGTATCGATCTTTCTTTCGTAGGCTTCCTGGATCTTGAGCCGGGATTTGATATAGAGATCGAGGTATTCGCGTACCGACCGGGCTTTGTCGGTAACCGAAGGGTTATTGTTCTTGTTATAGGCGCGCAGGAAATCCTTTGCGTCAACAGCGTATTTACCGTAAGTAAAAAGCGTTTGTGCGTCAATGTTAGTCATGCTTCCCGCCGCCAGGCAGCAAAGTATAAGGTATTTTTTCATAGTCATCGTTTCGGCGGACCGGCCCGGTTACTGGCTTTTTATTTTCAGTTGCAGCACTTCGTCAATCTGGTCGAGCGCCAGCTTTTTGGCTACGATCCTTTTGTCTTTGTCGAGCAAATATAATGTCGGGAAAGTCTGTACGTCATACAGCTGCGAGTAACCCGGTATCCCGGCATTGATCCGGTTCCGGTCTTCCATCCTGGAATAATAGACATGCGTCCATTCCTGCAACCGGTGCTCGCTGATGAAATTCATCCAGTCTTTTTTGCTCCCGTCGGTCTCACGCGCCACCGCAAACATTTTCAATCCCGCCGCCTTCCATTTGGTCCGGTAAAACGAATCCAGCCGGGGAAGCACTTCCTTGCAGTGACCGCAGGTGGGATCCCAGAAAACGACAACGGTATAGTTCGCCTCCTGCTGGTACAGATCTATGTTCTGATCCGCCGTATCGGGCAGCTGGATATTCGCTGCCGGCGTTCCCATGATATTTGCCATCAGGCTGTAAGCCCGGTCGGTGATGGTCTTTTGTCCCTTTTCCGTAAGCCAGGAATAGCTTTTGCTGGAAAAATACTTTTCATAGAGATGTACGAACACCGCGTCTTCCCACATGTATTTCTGGTTCAGGTAGCGGTTCACGAACTTGATGAGCAGGAAGCGGTTCATTTCCTCGTTCGCGCTGGCATAACCCAGCATCCAGTCGATCTCCCTGATCACGGAATCGGGATGCGGTACAATCAGCTGGTTGAAATATTTATCCAGTTTGTCTTCAAAAAAAGTGGTGTAGGCCAGGCGCCCGTCATAGAAATTCACGCCGTCCCAGTAATGTTTTTTGTAAAAATTATAGGAAGCGATCGAATCCTCCTTTGTTTTCGGGTCCTTTAAACGCCCCGTCAGCTGCGGCTCCCGCATGGCGATCAGCAGGGCAGAAAGAATATTGCCGGGGTTATTTTTGATCAGTGCTTCCCGGTAGTTTGTAATGGACTTATCTGCCTCGTTGATCTGCGCGATCAGCCGCGTTGAGTCGGCTTTTTGGGTGGCCGCTTTTAACTGCTCCTGCAGGTTTCTGACCAGTCTTCCCCTGGCATTCACCTGCTGCTGGTATTCCTTGAAAAGCGTATTGTCGGGGGAATTGTCAAACTTCATTCCTTTTTCCAGGTCGGCCGTATCAGCCTTAACGGAAAAACGCTGGTTCTTATCAACGAGGATTTCAAAAAAACCGCTTCTGTTCGGGAAGCCCACGAGATAAATACCGCCGTTCAGTTTTTTGGGTCCTTTGAATACGGCCTCATTGTTTTCATTAAGCAGGGCGGAATCGATAATGGGATAGGATTTACCGAAATAATGACCGAGGTAGATGTATTGATTTTTGAAAGGCTTCAGCTTCACCTTGATCTCGTATCCCTCCTGTGCAAAGGCTGCAGTGCCGCAAACCAGGAACCCTATCAGTATAATTCGTTTCATAAGTCAGAATGAATCCGGTAAAGGTAACAATTGCTATTTTAAAAGTCTAAGCTTTAAGCGATTAAGCTTTACATACCTAGCAAGACAATTTTCAACCCTGACGGGTTGCCTCCCGGTAAATAAAGCAAAACATTTCCGGGGCAGTTGTTATTAATTGGTTAACCCACAACACCTAAACGCATATTTTTGCCGCATGGGCAGGAAAAAGAAAAAAGTCAGGGTGCTGGAGCAGGTAAGGGTGGAAGATTATGCGGCGGAAGGGCGTTCCCTGGCCCGCTGGGAGGGGAAAGTGGTGTTTATAGAAAGAACGGTGCCGGGCGACCTGGTTGATGTATTTCTTTTCAAGAATAAAAAAGACTGGGCCGAAGGGTTTCCCGTCAAATTCCATGAATATTCATCCCGGCGCGTGCCGGCTTTCTGTTCCCATTTCGGGGATTGCGGCGGCTGCCAGTGGCAGATGGTGCCCTATGCGGAACAACTGCAGTTCAAACAGCAGCAGGTAGTGGATGCCCTGGAGCGGATCGGCAAAATTCCCCTGCCCGAGATCCCGTTTATCCTGGGCGCCGCGGAGGACCGGTATTTCCGCAACAAACTGGAATATACATTTGGCGTGCACCGCTATATCCCGGAATCGGATTACGATAAGGAAGCCTTTATCGCCGCGCAGAAAAACAAAACGGATGAACCCGTTTACGCGGCGGGTTTTCATGCAAAAGGATTGTTCGACAAAATTGTCGATATCAAAACCTGTTTTCTTCAGCCCGAACCTTCCAACCGGGTCCGGGAAGCCATACGGGAATACGCTATTGCCAACCAGCTGCATTTCTATGATGTGCGGCACCATACGGGATTTATCCGCAACGTGCAATTGCGGGTATGCAGCACCGGTGAAGTGATGGCAAACCTGATCGTGGGGGAGAATGATCCGGAAAAAATTTTACCAATGCTCCGTCATCTCTCGGAAACCGTGACGGGTGTAAGCACCTGGGTCTATACGGTCAATACCAAGAAAAACGATAGTCTCTGGGACCTGGTGCCCGTTACTTTCAGCGGAAAAGGCTATGTAATCGAAAAACTTTCCACGGCAACGGGAGAGACCTTTCAATTCAAGATCGGGCCTACTTCATTTTTCCAGACCAATACCCGGCAGGCCGAACAGTTGTACCGCGTTACCAGTGCATTTGCAGAACTGACGGGCCGGGAAACCGTCTATGACCTCTATTGCGGAACAGGCAGTATCGGTATTTTCGTCAGCGGCGGCGCCAAAAAGATCGTTGGGGTGGAGCTGATCGAAGCCGCCATCAGTGATGCAAGGGAAAACGCGGCGCTGAACAACCTGGATAACACCGCTTTTTTTGCGGGCGACGTTATTGATATCTGTAACGATGATTTTTTCGCCGCGCAGGGCCGGCCCGATGTCATCATCACCGATCCCCCGCGGGCGGGGATGCACCCGAAACTGGTTCAGAAAATACTGGAGATGGCGGCGCCGGTCGTGGTTTATGTAAGCTGCAACCCCGCCACCCAGGCCCGCGACCTTCGTTTGCTCGATGAAAAATACGCGGTAACCCGCGTGCAGCCGGTGGATATGTTCCCGCATACGCACCATATTGAAAACGTGGTGCAGCTTAAATTAAAATCTTAAACTGCCTTTATGCCGAGCCGTTTTACCCCCTTGCTCATTTTATGCTGTGCCATGCGTACCGCCGCCGCACAGGATATCGTTGTCCCTGCCAAATTAAAATCGTTTATACAGCCGGGTTATGATGTAATGGATCTCGTAAAGGAAGACCTGAACGGGGACAGGCTGAAAGACTATATCCTCGTATTTAAAATAGCGGGGGAAGACACGATCAGCTTTGACAATCCCCGATGGGATGCGGCCCGCCCCCTTTCCCTGATCATCCGGCAGCCCGGCGGCTCGCTGAAGCTGATGAGCTCCAGCTCCAGCCTCGTGCTTTGCCGCAACTGCGGCGGCGTGATGGGCGATCCCTACCAGGGCATCACCGCCAAACCGGGTGAGTTCACCGTTAGTTTTTACGGGGGCAGCAGCTGGCGCTGGTCGGAAGAATATACGTTCCGGTACGACAAACAGAAAAAAGACTGGCTGCTTGAAACGCATAAAAGCGCTTCATTTCATTCCGGCGATCCGGAAAAAACAATGGAGGAAACTACGATCCGCCGCGGCGAGATCGGGGATATCCCGTTGCCTGTATTTACACCTGGCTACAACACGGACAGCAGCACCTGGAAAGTAAAAACGGCCAAAACCTTTTTCTATGCCAGCCCGGTCCTGCTTTCCAAACCCAAAAGAACTTACCTCGTAAAAGGGAATACGCTGGTTTCTTCAAAGCAGTTCAAAAATTTTATCGGGTGCAGTTACACGAATGAGAAGGGCGATGTAACCCAGGGCTATATTTTAAAAAAAGATTTGGAACTGGTGAACGCCTACATTCCCCGGAACCTTCGATAAAGCCTTATTTTTGCGGGAATGAGCGATTTCAGATATACCCGGCCCGACAGTTTCCCTCCCATTGTCAAAAACCTGGTCATCATTAACGCTTTGGTTTACCTGGCGCAGCTCCTGCTGGAAAAACAATACGCCATTACCGAAAAATTCATGATGTGGCCGCTGATGCCGGAGAAACTGCATACCTATCTCGTGGATCAGCACCTGCTCGACGAATCGCAGAAATTTCATCCCTACCAGGTGGTCACGCATATGTTTTCGCATGCGCCCCCGCCTATGTTCTTTCACATACTTTTCAATATGTTCACGCTTTGGATGTTCGGCAGGGTGCTGGAAAATGTTTGGGGCGCCAAACGGTTCTTGTTTTTTTACCTGGCCTGCGGGCTTGGTGCCGCGGCGCTGCACCTGGGCATGCAGTATTTCCGTTGTGAACAATTGCTGTCTGCCATCGAATCGAATAATATGGCGCTGGCCCAGGCCCGGATCGGGGCGGTGGCACCGGCGCTGGGCGCTTCGGGTGCGATCATGGGCGTTATGGCGGCCTTCGCATACCTCTTTCCCAATACCGAACTGTATATTATGCTTATTCCTTTCCCGGTCAAGGCCAAATGGGCCATGCTGGGACTGGCGGCGATCGACCTGTTTGGCGGGGTGGCGCGCGTCAGCGGTGATAATATCGCCCATTTCGCGCACCTGGGCGGGGCCATCACCGGTTTCTTTATTGTGTTATACTGGAACAAAAACAATCGCAGATCGTTATATTAACCGGGCCGGCGCGCTGACCGGTATGTTGCGGCATGAATTATACCGAAAAAAAATACAGGCAAAAGATTTTGCTGGGGCAGGACGGGAACAACCTCTTCATGCTGATCGGGATCTGCCTGATCGTTTTTGTCATGTTCGCTTTTGTGAAAGCGCTCTGGTATTTCAATTACCCGGATAAAGAAGTGGCGAAGGCGCTGTTCAACCGGAACGTACTGGGCATGTTTGCGCTTCCTGCCAATACAGATAACCTGCTGCACCGGCCCTGGACGATCATCACCAGCATTTTTATCAATGATAATAACGATGTCTGGAAAGTCTTTCCAAACATGTTCTGGCTCTGGGCATTCGGTTATATTCTGCAGGACCTCACGGGCAATAGCAAGATCATTCCCGTTTTTATCTACGGCGCCTGGGGCGGGGCCATCGCTTTTGTACTGGCCTATAATCTTATGCCCGCGCTGGCGGATCAGTTGCCACTCGCCAGCCTGGGCGGGGTTTCTTCGGGTGTGATGGCCGTGGCCGTCGTTACCACGCTGGTGTCTCCCAATTACCGGCTCTTCCCGATGATCGGGGGCGGCATCCCGCTGTGGGCGATGACCGGTTTCTACCTGATCTCTGATTTCGCGACCGTATCCATCAGCGATACGGGAACACTGATCACCCATGCCGCGGGCGCGCTGACGGGCCTACTCTTTATTTTGTTTCTGCGAAGAGGATACGACGGGAGCGAATGGATGAACAACCTGTTTGAATGGGTGGGAAATCTTTTCAACCCCAATAAACCCAAAAAGGGATCGGATATCCGGGAAGAATTATTTTATAAATCGGACGCCCCGCCGTTTACCAAAACCCCGAAAGTCACCCAGCAAAGAGTTGACGAAATCCTCGATAAGATCAGTCAGCAGGGTTACCATTACCTGACAGATGAGGAAAAGGAAATTCTGAAAAGGGCGAGTAAGGAGGGGCTTTAGGTTAAGGGTTATGGGTTACGAGTTACGGGTTACGGGTGTCGGCTATTCGACGGTCGTCTTTTTTACCTGAAATTCGATACGTAGCATTGAAACCCTGTTCACGGTTACGCCGAATTAATCCGTGAATTTTGACCGTAAGCAAAACGGGAGGCACAAAGACACAAGGAATCTTCTCTGCATTTTCCATTTATAAAAAAAGCGCGGGTCGTTAAAGAAGTAATCTTACTGAACGGTTGTACAGTTTTAAGTAAATTGCAAGATGGCCACCAAGCTCCGGATCTTTACCAGGCGTACCCTGATCATCGCCAACCTGGTGGTTGTATTTTTTTTCGGGCTGGCCTGTCTGATACCCTACCTCAACCCGCAAAACTGGTGGTTTATCGCGTTACTGGGACTGGCTTTCCCTTTTTTGCTTTTACTGGTCTTGCTCTTCGGGGCCGGCTGGCTGATCATTATGAAACCACGCCGTTCGCTGATCTCCGGGGCGGGCCTCCTGCTGGGGATTAAAAGCATTCTGGTTTTTTTCGCTTTTCAGGGCGGCAGTTTTTTTAATTATAAGAAAGAACCGGCCAGCCTGCGGGTGCTTACCTGGAACGTGGCCCGGTTCATCGAGCTGAAAAAAAACAGTAACAAGGGCAGCCAGACCCGGCTGAAAATGTTTGAGCTGATCCGCCAGCAGGAGGCCGACGTACTCTGCCTGCAGGAGTTTCACACATCCACCGATACCAGCTATTACAATAACATTATTCCAATCCGGGAGGGGCTGGGTTATCCCTATTATTATTTTTCCTTTGACCAGGACGGGGATAACCATTATTACAGCTCCATCATTTTTTCGCGCTATCCGTTTGCCGATACCGGCCGGGTGCGCTATCCCCGTCCTACGCTCCCCGATGTGCTGATGTACGCGGATATCGTCAAGGGTGGAGATACGGTCAGGGTATATACCACGCACCTGCAATCGCTGCAGTTTGGCCGGCGCGACTACGACCGGATCGACAAGATCACAAGTGTGGAAGACAGTCTGATCGCCAATTCGAGAACCCTGCTGGGTAAGATCAAAAGAGGATTCACCCGGAGGGCTATCCAGGCCGACCTGGCGCACGAAGTGATGGGCAATTCGCCGCATCCCACGCTGCTTTGCGCCGATCTGAACGATGTTCCCAATTCCTATACCTATTTCACCATGCGGGGCGACATGCAGGACGCCTTCCTGAAAAAGGGCTTTGGCGTCGGGCGCACCTTCCTTGCGCTATCGCCCACCCTGCGCATCGATTATATTTTCGCGGATAAGCATTTCCGGATCCTGCAGTTTAACCGGGTCACCAAAAAACTCTCCGATCATTACATGCTGGTGGCCGATGTGCAGCTGAAATCCCCGCGTTTCTGATATGAATTATTAAATCGCTGGCGGTATTATTGTTATTTTTGCCCCTAAACAAAAACGAAAGCCTGTCAGCAGCCGCCCGCAGCTCGCAGCCCACAGCTCACAGCTCGTAGCTTATCGCTCACAGCCAGCACCATGTCCGAACTCAAAATATATAATTCCTATTCCCGCCAGAAAGAGGTCTTTAAATCGATTACCCCCGGTCATGCCGGTATGTATGTCTGCGGCCCTACCGTAAGCGGGGAAAGTCACCTGGGACATGCCCGCCCTTATATTACGTTTGATGTGATCTACCGTTACCTCATGCACCTGGGGTATAAAGTCCGTTATGTGCGCAATATCACAGACGCCGGGCATTTCGAGGAAGAAGGAAGGGAGGCGGAAGACAAGATCTCCAAAAAAGCGGTGCTTGAAAAACTGGAGCCCATGGAACTGGTGCAGAAATACACCAACCTCTACCATTGGGCAATGGCGAAGTTCAATACCATTCCGCCAACCATCGAGCCCACGGCAACCGGTCATATTGTAGAACAGATCGAGATGATCAAGAAACTGATTGAGGCCGGTTATGCTTACGAGATGAACGGCTCGGTATATTTTGATGTAAAAAAATATGCGGCCACACATGATTACGGCAAACTGAGCGGCAGGGTCATGGATGACCTCCTCGAAACGACGAGGGAGCTGGAAGGGCAGGAGGAAAAAAGGGACAGGGCCGATTTCGCGCTCTGGAAAAACGCGGCGCCGGAACATATCATGCGCTGGCCCAGTCCCTGGGGCATCGGGTTTCCGGGATGGCATATCGAATGTTCGGCTATGGCCACCAAGTATCTCGGTGCGCAGTTCGATATACACGGGGGCGGTATGGATCTTCTATTCCCGCACCACGAAAGCGAGATCGCGCAGAGCACGATCTGCAACCATACCGCGCCGGTGCGGTACTGGGTACATAATAATATGATCACCATCAACGGACGGAAGATGGGGAAGAGTTATAATAACGTGATCAGGCTGACGGAACTCTTCAGCGGCGATCATCCCATGCTGGAAAAAGCCTATCACCCGATGACGATCCGGTTTTTCATCCTGCAAACGCATTACCGCAGCACACTCGATTTCAGCAACGAAGCGCTGCAGGCTTCTGAGAAAGGGTTGAAACGGTTATGGGACGCCTATGAAAAGTTAGGAGTCATGAGCCGGGAGCCGGGAGACGGGAACAGGGACGGGGAACTGGATGAGAAAGTGAAAAAACTAATTGAAGAGCTTGAAGAATTCATGAACGATGATTTCAGTACGGCCAAAGTACTGGCCAATATGTTTGAGCTGGTGCCCGTGATCAATTCGATGAAGGATAAGACCATCCCGGTATCTTCATTGTCTGCGGAAACATTCGCCCTTTTGCAAAACAGTTTCAAAACCTGGCTGGAAGATATCCTCGGGCTGCAAAGTATCAGTGAATCCGACAATGCAAGATTACAGGGTGTGATGCAGTTGCTGATCGATATCCGCAAAGAGGCCAAAAGCAAAAAGGATTTTAGCACTTCCGATAAGATCCGCAACCAACTGGCCGGGCTCGGCATTTCGCTGAAAGACGAAAAAGACGGAAACATGAGCTGGTCGGTTGAGGATGTATGATGCGCCCCTTCGCCTGACAGCTTTCCTTCCTAACTTCGCCACATGCACTATGTCGCTCACCTCTCCAAGGACGAAAAACTCAAAGCGCTGATCGATCAGCACGGACCCTTTAGTCTTAAAAAACAGAAAAAACTTTACCTCTATCTCTGCTTTTCCATCATGAGCCAGCAATTGTCCACCAGGGTGGCCCGTGTGATCCGGCAGCGTTTTCTCAATTTATATGGCGGTGAACCGTCGCCGCAGCAGATAGTGGATACGCCTGTCGAACAACTGCGGTCCATCGGTCTCAGTAACGCCAAAGCGCAGTATATACAGAATGTGGCCAGGTTTGAACTGGAGCAAGGGATGGGTCACAGGAAACTGGCAAAAATGGATAACGAGGAAGTGATCGCCTATCTCACGCAGATCAAGGGTGTGGGTCGCTGGACCACCGAGATGCTGCTGATGTTTGCCCTTTGCCGGGAAGATGTGTTCGCCCCCGATGACCTCGGTCTTCAGCAGGCGGTGACCGGCTTGTATAACCTGAAACACCGGAAGAAAAAGATCCTGCTCGACCGTATCCAAAAGATCGCAGCGCAATGGAGCCCTTACCGTACCTATGCCTGCATGTACCTCTGGCGCTGGAAGGACAATGTACCGGTGCAGCAGAAAGCGAAATAGCTACCCGGCAACCGCCACTCCCCACCCGATAGCTATCGGGTCCCCACTCGCCACTTGCCACTCGCCACTTTCCACTCCCCATACCCCAATAGCCCCCTTGTCAAACTAACTGCCATTATTAAATCTTTTTCCCCGCCCCAAATAGAGTACCTTTCTATATCACCTCATTCACCTAAAACAATTATTATGAGAAGTAAAATTTTTTTTGCCTCCATGGCAGGGATTGCCGCCTTGCTTTTTTCCGCCTGTACCGCCAAAAAAGCAGCTTCGGTTGATATTGATAAACTGAAGTTTGAAATTCAGGCGATGGAAGACGCTTACGCGGCTGCCGAAAAAGCAAAGGATGCCGAAGGCGTGGTCGTTTATTACAGCGATGATGCCACCAGCTACAACCGTAATGAAGAGCCTACCGTAGGAAAGGCTGCCATCAAGGCCAGATTAGCGAGTCGTTTAACACAGGACACGACCGGTAATTACAATGTCTATAAGGTAGTCGACCTTTTTGCTGAAGGAAATATGGCGGTAGAAATCGGATCCTGGAAAGTGATGAGTCCCTCCGGCGCCGAAACGGACAAAGGCCATTATATGTCGTATTTCCAGAAACGCGACGGCAAATATGTCTGCGTGCGGGATATGAATGTGACTTCCAACCCGGCCAAATAAGTCAGCAGATAGGGGTTACTGCAAGTAGCATCCGGGCTCATTTCCGGATGGAGGAAGACTTATGTCAAAAATTCACCCGCTGATATGACGCAAGTCCTGTTTCTTTATTTTAATTCTCCCTACATTGAATCCTTATCAGGCGAAATGTATCAATGAAAGATTTGGAAAAGCAGGCCCGGCAAATGCGTTTAAGGGTGTACCGGCATATGCTCTCCACCCGGGGATGGAAATACAGGTCTTTTTTACGCTACCTGCGCTTCTTTAAATACATATCCTTTGCCCCGGCCCGCGGGGAATTCCTGGAATCTTATTATACGCTGATGCGGTATCTCGACGATATCGTGGATGGAGACGCCCCTCTTCCGCAGGGTTTTGCCGGCAGCGCTGATTATATTCTTGAAAAGATCAGGTTTTCGGATAACCCCATTCACCCCGTCGACGAAGCAGATTTTCTCATGCTGCATTGTTTCCGGGTGGGCGAGCGTTTCGGGCAGGAATTCAATGCCGAAACGGCCGATATACTCCGGTCGCTTTTGTTCGATGCGCGGCGAAAAGGCAAATGGATCATTTTTCCGGGAGAGGAACTGGCCGCTCATTTTCATACACTGGATATCCGTGGCACCATTCGCGCCACCCTGAAAATTTTTAAGGAAGATCCGGAAAAATTTCATTTCCTTGAACCACTGGGCACGGCTTCACGTTTTCAATATGATCTGGAGGATCTCGAAGACGATATCGGGGCCGGTTATGTGAATATACCTGCAGAGGATTGCGGCAGGTTCGGGATCGGACCTGATGAATGGAAAGATATTGGTCACCCTGCCATGCAGCAATGGATCCGCCACCACGCACAGGCCGGGCTTGACCTGCTTGCTGAACATCACCTGCGATTACCCGCCGGAAATTTTTCATGGCTGGCCAGGGCCACTTTCCCCCTGGTTTATGAACGCCCCGCAAGAAAAGTATTCAATCAAATGCTCCGGCAAGCACCCGCCGTGCACGCCATCGGAGGTAAATATGCGCTCAAACCCCAATGATCATACTGATGAAACCAGGCGGTTTTTCCTGGAGAAATGGTTCCTGGATTTCGTAACCGAAGCGGGCGAAGCATTTATATGCTATGCAGCCCGGTTGCGCTGGTACGGGATACCCGTATCTTATAAAAGCATACTGCACTATTCGCCGGAGAACGGTCTCCGTCAGAAAACCGGTATGTCGCGTGTACAAATGCCCCGCAGGGAGAACAACCTGATCCACTGGAAAGATAATGTCCTGCAGGTTGCGGGAACCTGGCAAGGCGAAGCCGAACCCGTTTGCGCGCAATTATTTTCATTACCCGGCGGCAAGCTGCAATGGAATTGCTGGCAGCCCGCTTCAGCGGTTATTGCCAGGATTGCTGGAAAGGAATACCGGGGCCTGGGTTATGCCGAACAACTGCTCCTTAGCACCGAGCCCTGGAAGATTCCCATGGAACAATTGTACTGGGGAAGATTTGTCGCGCCCGGGACCAGCCTGGTCTGGATTGAAATAAGAAATGGGGCTGATAAAAATAAATGGACCTGGTACAATGGGAGGAGCGTTACTGCGGAAGTGATCAGCGAAGAGGAATTGCTGTTGCCCGGCGAAAATATTCGACTTGATCTTTCGGAGCGATCCCTGCTCACGAGGGAGAAGAAAATAAATAAAGTCGTTAGAAAGGTAACGCGCTTTATCCCGGGATTCGGAACATCGGTGCCTGCCCGTTTCCTGATGGCTGATGAAGTGAAATGGCTTTGCAGGGCACAACTGATCCATAACGGGGAAAAACCGCAACCGGGCTGGGCCATTCACGAACGGGTTGATTTCGACACCTGAAAAAACAAGTCATGCAGGTTAAAGCCATTCAACAAAATGCAAACCGGGCAGTGGGAAAATTGCTTTATGCCATTGTCTTCCTCCTGGTTCTTCCATTGATACAATGGCGATGGGCCCTTGCGCTTGACCGTTTATACCGGTTCCCCAAACTTCAATCGGATACTGCGGGTCTCGTGACAGGAATCGCCGGGATCATATTGGTCGCCTGGGGGATGTTATCGCTGATGAAATTCGGGAAGGGATTGCCCATGAATGCCTACCCGCCACCGCTTTTTGTAAAAAGGGGGCCTTACCGTTTTTTCAGGCACCCGATATACTGGGGTTACGGAATGGCGATGGCGGGTGCGTTTGTTTATATCGGATCCGGCGCGGGCTGCTGGGTGGTAACACCGGTAACCTTTCTCGGTATGCAGGCCCTGCTGATGGGTTACGAGGAAATTGACCTCGGCGAAAGGTTCCGCGATGCCGACCGGTCTGTATGGCTGGACATTCCCCCGCCGGGAAACGAGCCGCCTTCGCTGTCGCAGCGTTTTGCTTCCCTGTTCCGGGTGCTCACGGTTTTGTTATTATCCAATTTTGTCATCCGTTTTTTAACAGGAGATTCCGCGCCCGCTTTAACCGATCCGTTCAGCCTCCCGGTGATTCCCGGAATAGGGGGAGTTAAATACCTGTTTACAGGGCTGGTTGCAGTAACGCCGTTCCTGCTGAAAGATAAATCAGGTTTGCGGCGCTGGACGGTTGCGGCGCTGATCGGGATCGCTTTGTCCTCGTATATTTCTTTGTTATGGCCCGGAGCCGGGGCGCAGTATTTTTTCCCCATGGGTAACTTAACGGTTGTTTTCAGCCTCCCGGTTTTTGTAACCCTGCTTTCGGGGCAATCCCTGTCGTTGAATTTCCCTAAACTGCGCTTACTCATTATCGTTATATTCTTGTTGCTGGCAGCGGCACAGCTGTTATTGACGGGGAATATCCTGCTGAATATTTCAACAGGCATCTTTCTTTTTTTATTCGCTTCATTTCATACGGCCATCTGGTCGGGTATCCGTGGCCTGGCCGAAACGGTGGCCAATTCCTGGAAGGAGTGGCAATGGGGGCCGGTGCGGGTGATCAATCACGGGATCTATGTGGGCGTGGGCGCATTTGGCGGGATTGCATTTTGCGGTATGCTGGTGGGACGGGCCTATGCATGGGCCATTCTCTTGTTTGCATTTGTGGTGGTCGTATTTGCGGCTTTATGGGCGCAGGTGATCGAAGGGTCGGAAAAACTGAAAAGGCCATTTGGGTATTACGGCGCCTTAGTGGGTGTTTTTTTCGCCAGCGGTCTGCTCTGGTTACTGGGATATAATGCCTGGGTATTGGTGGGTGTCATTTCCGTGATCATGCCCTGGGTGCAGGCGGCGGGGCGGTTTCGTTGCCTGGTAAACGGTTGTTGTCATGGAAAACCTACGGAAAACGATGCGCTTGGCATCCGGTTTTATCATCCCCGTTCCCGGGTTTGCAATATTTCGGGACTAAAGGGAAAATGGCTGCATCCCACGCAGGTCTATTCTATCAGCTGGTTGTTTTTTGCGGGATTTATCCTGCTTGCGCTCTGGCAGCATCAGTATGCTTATTCTTTTATTTTCGGAACCTACCTCATCCTTACCGGCGCCGGACGTTTTGTGGAAGAAGCCTATCGCGGCGAAGTGCAGACACCCTTCTGGAAAGGGCTGCGTTTATACCAGTGGGCGGCCCTTGTTTCCGTGCTGGCGGGCATGGCATTTACCGTGATCCCCGTTGCGCCGATTTTTATTCAACCGGAATATGGCTGGGAGGTCTGGGTGGCCGCGCTCCTGGGCGGGCTCTTCACTTTTTTCGCGATGGGGGTAGATTTTCCGCGGTCGAATGCGCGGTTTTCGAGGTTGGTGTAAAGAGGGAGATCCCGGGTCTTGCAAAAAATATTTATTTAATTCTTTTCGTAATTCATAGTTGAATGCTTTTGCCAAAACCCGGGTTAAAAAGCAGGTAGAAATTTTAAATTCTCAACTGTGTTCAAATTCACGCGGTGATTTACGCCCCGAATTGCCTCAGGTGGTGGTCCATGTGTTTCCATTGAAATACCGCCCATTCATCCGGTGTAAATTTCCCAAAAAAGGGGTGAGGATATGTAGTGCATTGCGCGGGGCCGCCTTCAAAAAATTTCCTGACCGAAGCGATCGTTTTCGTTTTTTCCTCCTCAAAATCAAGAGTGCCGGTGAAAATATAGCTTTTGTCGGTTGGCGAGTTTTTACCGAACGGTTTTTCGCCCAAAACTTTCGGACGCAGGAGAGGGCCAATGATGCGGCCGATAAATACACGCTTCATCGCGTGCAGCCCGCGGGCAGTTTCGATGGAAATATTACAATGGGCCAGCATCTGTGCTACATTCATCTTTCCCCAGCGTCTTTGGGAATTTGGTGTCAGCATTTCAATACGCCGCAAAATTTCCGAAACATCTGACTGATTAAACAGGGTATTCATGCTGTCGCTATATAATTTTCGGGATACAAGTTGTTAGCACCTAAATTTACGCAACTCCGTCCTTCCTTCATATAAAAAAATTATATATCAATACGGGGGCTGTACGCTATCGATTCATGAATATATGGCTGACTTTCACTTAATGAACAGGAAATCCCGGAATAGTTTTTAATAGTTCAGCCGCAGGCCGATACCCCATCCCATATCGCTGTCGAAATGACCCCGGATGGAAAAATGGCGGGCGAGGATATAATGAAGCCCGAACATATATTCCTTATCGGTATTGACCATAAAAGCGAAACGAAACCGTTTGCTGACCGGAATATCTTCCCGCATCAGTTGCAGCCGGACGATGCCATCGGTGAAGATTTCAGTCTGGAAGCGGACCAGCATCGGCAGGGTATAATTAAACCCGGCGCTGAGCACCGACCGGTTATCCTTGGTGCTTCGCTGCCCGAATATGTTTTTTTCTTCCTCGCCCATTTCCATTTTCCGGTAACGCCAGTCAAATCCGACAAAGGGCATAAACCATTGCATCCGCCCGAGATATCGCCCGATATGCGTTTCGGTTTCATAACCATGCATGTCCTTATACCCCAGCCGCCACTCCGAACCCAGGCTCCAGCGCGTATTCTGCAGCATCATTTCGCCGTCATTCCCATTGTTGGCGATATCATTCTCGATCATGAAATGAAAACGGCGGTCATCGGCTTTGAATTTACGGCTGGCCAGCCGCGCGTTTGTGATACGGGGATTGGGGGCCTGCCCTTCGTAACGGAATACCCGGCCCATCCCGCTCATCATGTGGTAAAGGATGTGGCAATGAAAGAACCAATCGCCTTCCACATTGGCATTAAACTCCAGCGTATCCGTCTCCATGGGCATGATGTCGATGATATTTTTCAGGGGCGCCCGTTCTCCCTGGCCGTTCAGCACGCGGAAATCATGGCCGTGCAGGTGCATGGGGTGCCGCATCATCGACCCGTTATAGATTATCATCCGGATATTTTCTCCTTTTCTGATCAGGATCTTATCTGTTTCTGAAACCACTTTATTATCCATGCTCCAGACATAACGGTTCATGTTTCCGGTTAATTCGAATTTCAGCGTCCGGGTGCTGGCGCCGGTAAGCGTGGTATTCTCCGTCGCCCGCAGCATGGCGTAATTCAGCGTGGTGATATCGGACAGGGCATTGGCGTTGTATTTGTTTTCATGTCCCGTCATGTCCATGCCCCCGGTTTTCTTTTGTTCCTCCCCGCCACCCGTGATCTCGGGGTACATCACCACGTTCATGTCCATCTGGTTCAGGCTCATATTCATCCCCATGTCGTCCAGTGTGCCGTCCATCCGCATCATATCGTTCATCATTTTCATGCCATCAAAATATTTCAGGCGGGGCAGGGGCGCCAGGCGATGTTTCATCCCGCTGCCAATAAACAGCGAAGCAGAATTTGTACGGTCCTCCGTGCTGGCCATCAGTTCATACGCCATGCCTTCTGCGGGAACGGTTAATACAATATCATATGTTTCGGAAACAGCGATGATCAGGCGGTCCACATCCACCGGTTCCACATCATTGCCGTCTGTGGCCACAACGGTAATTTTTCCGCCGGCATAGCGCAGCCAGAAGTAGGAAGAAGCGCCGCCATTGGAGATGCGCAGGCGTATTTTGTCACCCGCTCTTAATTTCCTCCCCTCCGCTCCGGTGATCTCATTTTCAGGTTTCCCGTTTATTAATATTTTATCATAATACACATCGCTGACATCCATGGCGAGCATTCGCTTCCATTCGTTGGTCAGCTTTGTTTTAAAATGCCCGGCCCTGATGGCTTCCGCATAGCTCTGCACCGCGTTCTTGCGCAGGGCGAACCAGTCGCTGGCATTATGCAGCATGCGGTGAACATTCTCCGGGTTGAGATCGGTCCACTCGCTGATGATAACGGGCACGGTGGGCAAATCATCCACACCGGGACGTCTGGCGATATCTGCAGGCCTTTTGTTGAATATGAGATTGCCGTACATGCCGATTTGTTCCTGCAGCCCCGAATGGCTGTGGTACCAGTGCGTTCCGTGCTGGATTACGGGAAAACGATACAGGTAAGTCCCACCGGGAGCAATCGGCATCTGCGTCAGGTAGGGAACGCCGTCTTCCTGGTTGGGCAGAAACACGCCATGCCAGTGCAGCGAAGTTTCTTCCTGTAAAAGATTGTGTACATACACTTCCGCGGTATCGCCCTCGGTGAAGATGAGATCGGGCATGGGTATCTGCCCGTTTACGGCGATGGCCCGCCTGGGCTTGCCTGTGAAGTTGACCATACTGTCTTTGATAAACAGCTCGTACCGGACCACCCTTTGCGAAAAAAGATCGGTCAGGAAAAAAATGCAGATCCCTGTTAATACAAATCCTTTTTTCATCAGGGGAGCCCGGTAGATTATGGTTTGATTGTTTCCACTGTTTTGCCGCAGGTAAGCATGCGGTTGCCGTAATAAGGATTTTTGACAGCGCTTTCCCGGCTCAGCCAGTTCGCGCCCTTTCCTCCGTTGGCCATGGGACAAAACTGGTAATAAATTGTTTCAGCCGGTTTGGCCGCTTTGACCAGTTCGTACATGTTTTTCGACAGCGTGATAAAGGCGCTTCTTTGCTGCGCAGGATCCCTGCTCGCCGCAATTTTCGCAACATCACCCTTCAGGTCTTTTTCCAGTTTTACCCAGGCGGCATGCGCGTCGCTGGTAAGCGATATGGTTACGACGGCATCCAGCGCTTTGGCCAGCGCGGCAGCTTTCTCAGCGGCGGCAATACCGTCCGATTTTACCAGTTCATCTTTCAGGGAGAAATAGTTATCAAATACCGGCTGCAACTGATCCGGGCCGGCGCCGGAAATTTTACCCGGAACCCATTCAGCGGGCGTAAAGGCGGAGGCCGTCCAGGCAATGAACGCTATCAGGAGATATGATTTCATATGCTGTTTATTTTAAAATTTAAATTGTTTAATGCTGGTGTCTCACCCCCTTTTTGATCATATAATAATTGACGGGCAGCGCCGCCAGGAAACCCACGGCCAGCGAAGCGATCATCCCGATCCAGAAGATCGCGTCCGAAAGACCCGCCATCATTACCCCGGGGATGACAAGCTGGGTTGCCAGTTCAAAGGCTTCCATCACCAGGATACTGAGCCCTTCGGCCACCAGTACGATCTTAAAGGCAGGGCGAAATGTGAATCCTTTTTTCCGCAAGGGCAATATACCCAGTAAAAACCCAAATACTAATCCCAGAACAATGGCCAGTATAGCCGAAGCCGTCATGGACATATTCCAGTAGGTTGCAATAGCCATGCCCAAAACCTCGCCCAAACCGCAACCCAGCAGGCAGTGCAGGGTGGCGCTTAAGGCTAAGTTAAAATAATTTTCCCCGGGAGTGCCGGAACGCATAGTGGAATGTGTTCCGTGATCGTGATGAAGATGTGTATGTTCCATAATGATGTTGGTTTTGTTAAAGCAGGTAAAACAATATCATAAAAGTGCTCATGCAGATCATATGCGCGTCTTCGATGATCGTAACGGTGCTCATGGGCAGGTTGAAAACATCGCCCAGGCAGGCGCATTTGATCTTGCGTTTGTTGAGCACGCTCCGGAGTACGCCGCTCATGCTGATCGTCATGACCAGCAGGGTGATCATATTAGTCACCAGCGGGGCAAAACCAGTAAGGAAGGCCAATCCCAGCCCCAGTTCAATAAAGGCGTATACATAACCCCAGCCCTGCCAAAGTCCGGCGAGTATATCATACCGGGCATAATTTTCAGCAAACCCCCGCAGGTTGAGCAGTTTGAAGAAGGAAAAGACCAGGAAAAAACCCGCCATATAATTATTCATACTCCGCATCAAACTAAACGAACCCTGCGAAGATTCGATGAGCAGGGCGACGGCGGCGATGTACCCGATGATCAGCAATACCGGTTTATAGGTGCGGAACCAGCTTTTTGCACTTTCCCCGTCGTCCGACACTCCCGTTTCAGTGATATGGTATTGACTGTCCGTTCCGCCAAGCGCCTCTTGCAGAACAGATACGGGTATCTCCTGCTGCATGTCTATAGCAGCCTCATTCGTTTCCCTGGAAACGGCAAGGCCTGTAATACCCGGAACGGCGAGCAGGTTTTTCTTCACCCTTGCTTCGCAGCTTCCGCAGGTCATCCCGGTGATGTTGTAGGTCTGTGTCACGTTGGTTATTTGCTGATACAAATCTACTTTGACAACCTGCCGGGGCTGTTATACAATTATGGAAAAAGTTTGTATTTAATTGTTACAGGCGGTCGAGTGAATGACGCGCGCCGCCGATTTTTTTAAAATCGCTGGGTGTAAGACCGGTAACTTTTTTAAACTGCGCCGATAAATGCGCCACGCTGCTATAGCCCAGTTTCCAGGCGATCTCGCTGAGGGTAAGCTCGTCGTAGACCAGCAATTCTTTGACCTTTTCTATTTTTTGCAGGATATAGTATTGCTCGATCGTCATTCCCTCCACTTCGGAGAACAGGCGGGAAATATAACTGTAATCTTTATGGAGGGCCTTGCCCAGGTAAGCGCTGATGGAAAAATGTTCTTCGCCCTCACCCTGCTGCACCTGCCGGATCAGCAGGCTTTTTATTTTTTCGATCTGCCGTTGCTTCTGGTCGTCGAGCAGCTCAAAGCCGAGTGTCTTTAAACCCGCTGCCAGTTTTTTTTCCTGCGATGCCGAAAGCGGCCTGGAAAGTTCCACTTCACCCAGGCTTACCTGCAGGGGTTTTATTTTCAGCTTTTCCAGCTCCTGTCTCACCGCCATGATGCAGCGCGAGCAAACCATATTTTTGATGAATAACTTCATCCGCTGACACTTTACGGGCTTAACGATATGATGATATGTTCCGGATTTTCATCTCCCGGATTTTAAATTGTAACCTGAACCATTTTTTCCAGCCATTTCGCTTCAATC